>NZ_JBAURI010000141.1:0-2858 GCF_049581145.1 Bradyrhizobium sp. | reverse complement strand
CTGCAGCTTGGCACCATCCTCGGCGGCAGCGTCGTGATCGAGGCGGTGTTCAGCTGGCCCGGCATCGGCAGCCTGCTGTTCGACAGCGTCATGAGCAGGAATTTTCCGATGGTTCTCGGCGTTCTCGTGTTCAGTTCGGTGCTGGTCGCCGTGACCAACGCTGCGGTCGATCTGCTCTATCTGCGGCTCGATCCGCGGATCCGCGCGAGGTAGGGCGATGCTGACCCTGTTCCTCGACTTCGCCCGCCGCTTCGCCCGCAACCGCGCGGCGCTGGCCGGACTGGGGTTGGTGTTCGTCGTGATCGGTGTCGCCATAGCGGCGCCGTGGTGGTTCCCGCGGCCGCCACTGCGCATCGTCGGCCGGGCAGAGATCTGGCCGTTCGTCAATTCGCGCTTTCCATTGGGGACGGATTCGCTGGGTCGCGACATCGCGGCCATGATCGCCTATGGGGCGCGCACCACGCTGTTGATCGGGCTGTTCGCAAGTCTCACGGCGACCAGCATCGGCATCACGATCGGCGCCACGGCCGCCTATCTCGGCGGCTGGGTCGACGAGATGCTGATGCGGGTCACGGAGCTGTTTCAGACCATTCCCAACCTGATCTTCGTGCTCACCATCGTCGCCATCCTCGGCCAGAAGATCGAATATGTGACGATCGCGGTCGGCATCGTGAGCTGGACGCCGATCGCGCGGCTGACGCGGGCGGAGTTCCTCGCGCTGCGCGATCGCGAATTCGTCCAGGCCTGCCGGTCGATGGGCATGGGCAGCCTGCGGATCATGTTCGGCGAGATCCTGCCCAATGCCCTGCCGCCAGTGATCGTGCTGTCGTCGCTCGTGATCGCAGGTGCCGTGCTGTACGAATCGGCAGTGTCGTTCCTCGGGCTCGGCGATCCCAACGTCCCGAGCTGGGGGCGGCTGATCGGCGACGGCAGGACCCTGATCCGCACCTCCTGGTACATCTGTGCCGTGCCGGGGGCTGCGATCATGCTCACGGTGCTCGCGCTCAACCTGGTCGGTGACGGTCTCAACGACGCGCTCAATCCGAAGCTCAGGGACCGCTGACATGACCGCCGGCGGCCTGCACGACGCGTCCCCCATTCTCGATATCGACGAACTGCGGGTTTCGCTGTTCACGCGGCGGGGGGTGCTGCCGGCGATCGACGGCGTCTCGCTCAAAGTGGCCGCCGGCGAGACCGTGGCCATTGTCGGGGAGTCCGGCTGCGGCAAGTCGCTGACCGCGCTCGCCGTGATGCGGCTGTTGCCTGATCCGCCGGCGAAGATCGTCGGTGGCGCGGTGCGCTTCATGGGGCGCGATCTCGCTGCGCTGTCCGATCGCGAGATGCAGCGTGTGCGCGGCAAGGAGATCTCGATGATCTTCCAGGATCCGATGACGTCGCTCAATCCGGTGGTCAGCGTAGGCGATCAACTGGTCGAGGCGATTCGCTGGCACGGCGACGTCTCGCGCAAGGAGGCGCATGATCGCGCCATCGAGCTGCTCCGCATGGTCCGGATTGCCGATGCCGAACGGCGGTTGAACGATTTCCCGCACCAGATGTCCGGCGGCATGAGCCAGCGGGTGGTGATCGCGATGGCGATCGCCTGCGGGCCGAAATTGCTGATCGCGGACGAGCCGACCACCGCGCTCGATGTGACCATTCAGGCGCAGATCCTCGAGCTGCTGAAGGAGCTGCAGGCGAAGTCGGGGATGGCGCTGATGATCATTACCCATGATCTCGGCGTTGTCGCCGAGACCGCCGACCGGGTCGTGGTGATGTATGCGGGCCGCAAGGTCGAGGAAGCCGCCGTCGAGGCGCTGTTCGAGCGTCCGCTGCATCGCTACACCAGGGGCCTCCTGGGCGCCACGCCGTCGGCGTCGCGCCGGCGCGGCACGCGCCTGGCGGAGATCGGCGGCAGTGTGCCGGCGCTCTCGGATCTGCCGGCCGGCTGTGCATTCCAAAATCGCTGCCCGGATGCGTTCGACCGTTGTCGCCAGGCCAAGCCGTCGCTGTTGCCGCTGCTGCCGGGCCGGACGGCGGCCTGCTTTGCCGCCGAAGAGGAGCTGTTGCGACATGCCGCTGTTGTCGGTTCTTAGTCTTTGCGTGCAGTACCAGACCGCGCAAGGCACCGTGCGCGCGGTCGATGACGTCTCCTTCGATCTCGATGCGGGTGAAACGGTCGGACTCGTCGGCGAGTCCGGTTGCGGCAAATCGACCCTCGGCAAGGCGATCATGCGGCTGGTCCCGAATTCGGATGGCCGGGTCATGCTCGACGGCCGCGATCTCGGCAGCATGCAGGGCGATGAGCTGAAAGCCGCGCGGAAGGCCGTGCAGATGATCTTCCAGGATCCCTATGGTTCGCTCAATCCGCGTCACGACATCGGCACCAGCATCGGTCAGCCGCTCGGCATTGCCGGGTGGTCGCGCCGCGATGTTCGCGACCGCGTGGCCGAGTTGATCGCGCAGGTCGGTCTGCCCGCGGATGCCGCGCGGCGCTACCCGCACGAATTCTCCGGCGGTCAGCGTCAGCGGGTCGGCATTGCGCGGGCGCTGGCACTGCGACCCAAGGTCGTCATCTGCGACGAGCCGGTGTCGGCGCTCGACGTTTCCGTGCGCGCGCAGGTCATCAATCTGCTGGAGGACCTACAGCAACAGACCGGTATCGCCTGTCTGTTCATTTCCCACGATCTGTCGGTGGTCGAGCACGTCTCCGACCGGCTGATCGTGATGTATCTCGGCCGCATCGTGGAGAGTGGCCGAAGCGAGGATATCTGGCAGCGGCCGGCGCATCCCTACACCGCTGCACTGCTGGCAGCGGCGCCGGTGGCCGATCCGAGGCTCGCCCGCCGCGGCCGCAGGAC
>NZ_JBAURI010000140.1:0-7900 GCF_049581145.1 Bradyrhizobium sp. | reverse complement strand
GCCTATTCGCAAATCCGCTTTCCGCTGGAAGCTCCGGCCTTCGTTCATTCGCAATTCGGTGGCCGCCGATCAGGCGACAAGTCGGATCAGCCGAACAGCGCCTATCCGTGGCGTGACAATTTCTGCGAGGCGCGAAGTTTTGGTGTCGGACAATGCGCCAGCGGCTTCGGTCATCAGGGCGAGGATATCCGGCCGGGCGCCTGCCCTGCCCAGCGGGATGACCCCGACGGCTGCAATCCCAAGCAGCAGCCGATCGTCGCCGTGCGCGACGGCGTCGTGATCCGCTCGCAGAAGCAACAGGCGGCGACATTGCAGGTCAACACCCGCACCGAGCATATCCGCTTCCGCTACATGCACATGTCGCCGTCGAGCATGGATGCCGACGGCCTGCTCAACGGGCGCCAGGTGGCCGAGGGCGAAAAGATCGGCGTGGTCTCCAATTATCTCGACCATCCCAACGGCACCACCCGTCATCTGCACTTCGACGTGCAGGTGTTCACGCGCGACGGCTGGATCTGGGTCAGCCCCTATGTGACCCTGATTTCGGCCTATGAGCGGCTGATCGGTGGCCGTGGCCGCGAAATCGGCCCCGAAATCGCGGCCGCGCCGCCGGCTCCGGCGCCGCCCTCCCTCGCACACGCTCTGCCGGAGGATGTCGCCCATCCCGACATGCAAGAAGGCAGCGAAAACTAGGGCTCTGCTCGGTTAAATCATCGCGCGGTCGCCAACGGGATCACGGACTTCCGATTGACCGGACGGCCAAGTCAGATAAGATTGCAGCGCAGCAACGAACTTGGATACGAATTAACATCGAATGCGGTGGTTGAGGGATCATATCAGGCACGGTTCATGGCTGGCGCTGATCGCGCTGGCCGTCAACATTGGCCTGTCCTTCGGTCACGTCCACGCGTTCAACGGCAAGCCCTCCCCGCAAGGCTCGCAGCTCGTCTTGATCGCGTCACCCGACGGCCATCACACGCCGGGGCATTCTGACGACAAGGCGGACTATCTCTGCCCGATCTGCATGGCCGCCACGGCCATGGCGAATGCGCTCGCCTCGACGCCACCGCTGTTGCAGGTGGCATTTGCCGACACGCCGATCGATCGCGCAATCGAACCGGCTTTCGTCCTCGTTGACCAGCCACGAGCGCCGTTTCAGTCGCGCGGCCCGCCGACATCCCCCATCGCTGCCTAGACACGTCCGTCACGCGACCCGCCGAGGCGCGCAGACGTTATCGGCCTCACCATGCGAGCTCTGCGTTCTTGCAACGCGAAGCGCGGAGTCGATTCAGGATTTTCGGATGATTGATCCCTGGCCGGGCGCGCTGGCGGGGAATCTGGCTATCCGGATGTTTCGATGTGGTCAGGCCGTTCGACAACATCCCTTCCATCATCGACGAGAGCACCACATGCGGCATAGCAACGACAAGCGCGGCCCCAGCGGCAGATCTGGCGGCGGAGAAATATTGTCGAGGGCCGCGGCGCTTCTGGCCTGCCTTGCGATCACGATCGAGCCCGCCTTTGCCCAGGGCCCAAATCCGCTGCTGCCGCGAAACCTGTCGCCATGGGGCATGTTCCTCAACGCGGATATCGTGGTGAAGGTCGTGATGGTCGGGCTTGCCCTCGCATCGCTGGCGACCTGGACGATCTGGCTTGCCAAGACCATCGAGCTGCGCCTCGAGAGCAGGACCGCGCGGCGCAGGCTCAGGATGCTGGAGAGCGGCGGCCTGCTCGCGGAAGCGGTACGCGCCTGCGGCAGCAAGACGGATGCCGTCGCCCAGTTGATCCTGTCGACCGAGCGCGAAGCCGAGCTGTCTGACGGCATCATCGATGACGGGTTCAAGGAGCGTGTCGGCTTGCGGCTCGAGCGGGTCGAGGCCGCAATGACACGGCAGATTTCGCGCGGGATCGGGATTCTCGCCACGATCGGGGCGACCGCACCGTTCGTCGGCCTGTCCGGCACCGTCTGGGGCATCATGAACTCCTTCATCGGCATTTCCGAGTCGCACACCACCAATCTCGCGGTGGTCGCGCCCGGCATTGCCGAAGCCCTGCTTGCGACCGCGCTTGGACTCGTTGCGGCGATTCCGGCGGTCGTGATCTACAACCATCTCGCCCGGGTGATCAGCGGTTACCGCGCCCTGCTGGGCGATGCCTCCGCGCAGCTGCTGTTGATGATCAGCCGCCGACAACGTGGCCGCGCCTCGGCGCTGCCGCACGCCGCGGAGTGACACAATGGCGATGCGTCTTGGGTCACGTTCGAACGATGGAGATCTCGAGATCCAGCACGAGATCAATGTCACGCCGTTCATCGACGTCATCCTGGTCCTGCTCATCATCTTCATGGTGGCGGCGCCGCTGGCCACCGTCGATATCGGCGTCAACCTGCCCGCGAGTACGGCGCCCGAGCAGCCGCGGCCGGACAAACCGGTGTTCGTGACGATCAAGCCGGATGAGACGATCGCGGTCGGCGAAACCGTCGTCGCACGCGACGAACTGGGCACCGCGCTCGACGCCGCGACCAACAACCACAAGGATGAAACGATTTTTGTCCGTGGCGACAAGGCCCTGAGCTATGCCGGATTGATGGGAGTGATGAACAGCTTGCGTGATGCCGGTTATCTCAAGCTCGCGTTGGTCGGGCTGGAAGCACCGGTAGCCAAGCCATGAACGCGTTCGCGCTGCATCAGCCGGAAAGGCACGGGCTCTCCCGCTGGGCGCTGGCCGGATTGACGATCATCGTGGCGCATGCCGCGATCTTTGCAGCGATTGCGCTGTGGTATGCCCGCCGACCGGCAGAACCGAACATCGTTGCCGCGATCGCCGTGACGCTTGCGCCGGTCGAAGGCAGTTCGCCCGTGACTCGGGATCAGGACATCGCCGTCGGCCCGACCATGCAACAGGCGGACGCGGCACCGACGGAGCCTCCCAAGGAAGAGAAGACGGAGGAACAGGTGGTGCAGCCCCCTACGCCGCCACACCAGGCCGACGTCGCGCTGCCAAGGGACGAGCCGAAGCAAGTGGAAAAGCCGACGGAATCCAGACCGCCCGCTCCCGAAACGCGCGCGCTGCCGAAGACCGACCACGTCGGCCAATTCAGCGAGGCCGGCGCCAAAGCCTACAACATGCTGGTGATGGGGCATCTGCAGCGCTACAAACGCTACCCTCGGTCGGCACACGGGGCTTCCGGAACGACACTCGTACAGTTCGAATTGAACCGCGCGGGCGAGGTGATCGAGAGCACGGTGACGAAATCGTCCGGCAACAAGGTGCTCGATCAGGAGGCGCTCGACACCCTCCACCGCGCCAGCCCCTTTCCGGCGTTTCCGGCTGCCAAGCCCGGCGCGGATGATAGCTACACCGTGCCGGTAACGTTCGAAAGAAACAGCTGATCCGTCGGGCACCACGCTGCCAGCGTGAAGCAAGCTTCAACCGCCCCCCGCGAACCGGAGTTGCGAAAATCACACAAACCAAGCGAATCTACCACCATGCGAATGGACCGTGGTTGACGCCGCGCATCACTGCTTGCGATGTTACATTATTCGTTGGAACGACTGAAGTATTCCGGACTTCCGGCGAAAGGTAGTTACCGACATGAAATGGCTCCGATCCAACATCAAACATGGTTCGCGGATTGCGCTTTTTGCGCTCGCTATCCAGTTTGCGTTGTCGTTCGGGCACTTCCACGGGATTGCCGCAGACGCCGCGCCGGTTGCGGCTGGTCTATCCGTTCAACATCAGCAACCTGGGTCCGATCGGGATTCTGACCGGCACGCGAATGATGTTTGCGCGATCTGCGCCGTGATGGCCATGGCCAGCACGGCGTTGTTTGCCACGCCCCCGGTGCTGCGGCTGCCGCAAGCCGTAGAACTGTCATCCCTGGCCCCCGACGCCGAGTTCGTTCACGTCCACTCCGTTCGCGTCGCCTTTCACTCCCGCGCTCCTCCGATCTTCTGAAGTCGATTGAGTGGTCGCGCGGACCGGTCTGCAGGATTTGCGGTCGGTCCGAGGGGTGAATCGAAATCAGTCCGTCGCGGGTCGACGGCAGGCGCTTGTTCAATTCGTTGACGACGATCTGCGTGCGCCTTTGCGGGAAGTGGACGATGTCAGTCTTTACAAAACGAACGTTCGCCGCCGGAGCGGCCTCCTTGGTGATCTGCGGCCTCGGCGGAGCGGCACACTCGCAGACCCCTGCGCCTGCGGAAAATCCGCCGGCGACGGCCCCTGCGGAGAATGCCCCTGCGGCCGCCCCTGCGGAAAGTTCGCCTGCAGCGGCTCCCACGGAAAATGCCCCGAACGTGCTTCCCGAGCTCAAGGTCCGAGAGCCCAAGCAAGCAGCCAAGCCCGCCAGACAGAAACCGCGCGAGGTGGCCCGCAGCGGCGCCTCCACACCGCGAACGACGCCGCCGGCGCCGGTCACGCCGGAGGCCCAGCTCGCTGCGAAAAGCGGCGTGTTCGATCAGTCCCGCAGCAATCTCTACACGACCGCAGGCACCACCTCCGACACGATCAGCCACGACGCCATCCAGAATCTGCCACAGGGCGACAATGCGCCGGTCGAGAAGGTATTGCTGCAAGCCCCGGGCGTCTCTCAGGATTCCGCCGCCAGCGGCGCGCTGCATGTCCGCAACGATCACGCCAACGTCCAATTCCGCATCAACGGGGTGATGCTGCCGGACGGCGTCACCGGCTTCGGCAGCATTCTCGACACCGGCTTGATCGGCAGCATGGCGCTCGTCACCGGCGCCCTGCCGGCTGAATTCGGGCTGCGCACCGTCGGTCTCGTCGACATCACGACCCGGACCGATGTGTTCAATAACAGCGGCAGCGTCAGCATGTACGGCGGCAGCCATGGCACCATCAACCCAAGCGTCGAATATGGCGGCACCTTCGGCGGCAACTGTCCGGCAACCACGTCCACGCCAAGCCAGGCAACTACGTCCGCGCCAACCTATGTCAAGGCGCCAGCCTCCGCGAATTGTTTTGCCGGCGTGCAGTACTTCTTCTCCGGCCGCTATCTGCAGACCACGGTCGGAATCGAAAATCCGACGCCCGCCTACAACGCGATCCACGATTTCTCGCAGCAGGAGAAGGGCTTTGCCTACATGTCCGCGTTCGTCGACCCGACCACGAGGGTCAGCCTGATCGCGGGCACCTCGATCAACAACTTCGAGATTCCCGATGTTCCCGGCAAACCGGTCGGGACGCTCGGAAATCCGCCGGTCACCGACGCTTTCGGCATCACCAATTTCAATTCGGCGCAGCTCAACGAAAACCAGAGCGAGGTCACTCATTTTGGCGTGCTGTCGGTGCAGACATCCGCCAACGGGCTCGACACCCAATTGTCCTATTTCACCCGCTACAACAATCTGAAATATTATCCGGATCCAGTCGGCGATCTGCTCCTGAACGGCATCGCCTCGAGCGTGACCCGCAACTCCTACACCAATGGCATCCAGGGCGACGCTTCCTATCAGGTGAATTCGACCCATACGCTTCGCACCGGCTTCACCGTCAGCGGCGAGCAATCATTCGTCGGCAATTCGTCGCTGGTCGAACCCTGCATGATCTGCGACGGCAGCGACAACGGCGCACCCGAGACGATCACCAACGACGTCTCGAAACTGGGCGTGCTGATGGGGGTCTACGCCCAGGACGAGTGGAAACTCACCAACCAGCTGACCATGAACTATGGCTTGCGCTTCGACCAGATGTATCAATATGTCGATGCCAACCAGTTCAGCCCGCGGCTGAGCTTCACCTATAAGCCGTTCGAGGACACCACGTTCCATGCCGGCTATGCGCGCTACTTCACGCCGCCGGTGCTGACGGAAGCGGCCCCGCCCAACATCGCCTTGTTCAACAACACCACCGGCCAGGTGACTGGCCAAAGCAGTCCCGTGCTGCCCGAGCGCTCGCATTACTTCGATGCCGGCGTCGATCAAAAGTTCAAATTTGGCTGCGCTTCAGGGGGAAAGGACTGCTCCAGCATCGATCTCGGCGTCGATGCCTACTACAAGATCGCGCAGGATCTGCTCGACAACGGCACGTTCGGCCAGGCGCTGGTGCTGAGCGCCTTCAATTATGCCCGGGGATACAACGAAGGCGTCGAATTCCACGCCAAGTACAATAAAGGAAACTTTCAGGCCTACGCCAATCTGGCGGTTGCCCAGCAGAGAGCCAATGACCCGGTGTCGAATCAATATCTGTTCGACAACACCACGCCGCTTGCGGACCTTGGCGGCCTGACCGCGCTTCAGTACGCGCAGACCCACTTCATCTATACCGATCACAACCAGTTCGTCACCGCCTCGGCTGGCGTCTCCTATCAATTCTGCGGCCGGGCGGCGACGGTCGCGGAAACCTTCGACGCATTGTCGTGGTGTGGAACCACGTTCAGCGCCGACGCAATCTATGGCAGCGGCCTGCGCAATGGCGACGACAATATCACCACGGTGCCCGCCTACACCCAGGTCAATCTTGGCATCAAGCGCGAGTTCCTGCTGCCGAACGATCCGAAGCCGATGACGATTCGCTTCGATGTCGTCAATTTGTTCGACTCGATCTACGAAATCAGGGACGGAACCGGCATCGGCGTGTTCGCACCGCAGTTCGGCCCGCGCCGCGGCTTCTTCCTTGGCATCTCGAAAAAGATATGAGGAATGGAACGGTTGACTGGCCGGGAATGGTGGCATTCCCGGCCAGCAAACCGGGTGCGCACGCGTCGCTGAATGTCCGCTGCATCCTGCTGCGTCATGACAAAGTCGCGGGTGGCGGCTACAATAGGGATGCCAACGGAACACTAGCGCGCTGCTGACAGCCTGCGTGCCACGATGTCACCTGGCAGGCGTTCATTCCATCCCATGACCGTCAGCCAACGTCTATTCCAGCGCCAGATAGAAGCTCAGCGTCGCGACGATCAGCGCCAGCACGACGGCGAGGATCAGCTCGGTCCTGACACTTGCCGCGGAGTGCGTTTTCTCGTCATCGATCAGTCGGCTGGTGCGGATGAAACGAACCAGGGAAACGACGATGATTCCCATTCCGACGATGATGAGCACCAATCCGTCATAGTGGCTCAGCGACCCCGACAATTTGTCAAGCCGCAGGCGCTTGACGGTATCGGCTGAGGCCGCTTCCGCCATGGTCCTCACGAACAGGTTGAACTTCTCGACCACGAAGCCGAAGGCGATCGTGGCGATACCCGTGCGCACCCAGGCGAGAAAGGTGCGCTCATTGGCGGCATGATCGGAATATCTGGTGATCACGGAAACCTCTTGGTCGGGAGAGTGAGATTGCCGCAAGGGCCTTCCGGGCGCGACGCTCCCTCATCTGCGCGGCTGCCGAGCATTCTAGACAAACTGTTGACCCGCGCCAGCCGCCGCGGCCGGCCGCCGCCCCTACGACACCCCGGTCGCGGTGGTTCTTTGCCGTTCCGGCGGCGTCCAGCGATAGGCGGCGCCGAACCTGTTCCAGACATTGATCGCGGCAATGGCCGAGGAGAGGTAGAGCAGCTCTTCGCTTGAAAACGCGGCGCTTGCCTGCGCATAGGCCTCATCGCTGACGCCGCCGTCGAGATGCGTCAGCGCCTCCGTCCACGCCAGCGCGGCGCGCTCGTGGCTGGAGAATTGCGGCGCCTCACGCCAGACCACGACCAGATTGAGCTTGTCGGGGGCAACCCCGAGCTTCTCCGCCTGCAGGATGTGGTACTGGACGCAGAAGGCGCAGCCGTTGATCTGCGAGGCGCGCGGCTTGACCAGCTCGAGCAATTGCCTGTCGAGGCCGGCCTTGCCGGCAAGCTGGCCCAGCGCCAGCACCGCGTCGTAGACATCGGGCGCGAGAGTCTTCAAGTCGCTGTTTTCACCGCGGGCATGTGACATGCTGGTCGCCTCATGTTATC
>NZ_JBAURI010000139.1:0-1535 GCF_049581145.1 Bradyrhizobium sp. | reverse complement strand
AGACCGAGAAGGCGGCGCGCGAGTTCGTCAGCATCGAAGGCACCAAATTCCACTGGCTGGTCGGCGCCAGGGATCCCGAAGCGATCAACCCCGACAACTGGATCCTCGATCAGGCGTTTCTCGATCGCCCCGGCACCGAGGACTACCAAGTCGACCTGCTCGAGAACTACAAGACGAACATCGCCCTCTATCCGGAGTGGCAGGCGGCCTTCCGGGCGCATCAGCCGAAGACGCTGATCGTCTGGGGCAAGAACGACCCGTTCTTCATCCCGCCGGGAGCACGCGCCTACCTGAATGATCTGCCCGACGCGAAGCTGGTCTGGCTCGATAGCGGGCACTTCGTGCTGGACGAGAACGGCCCGCGGGTCGCAGCCGAGATCAGGGCGGCCTTCGGCGGCGAGATCGAAGAGAAGACCGCCTCGTAACCACCGGACGGCTGGCGGTTCTCGCGAAGCTGCAGGGACCGCCGCCGACCAATCACTACGATCGCAAGCGCGGCCCGAACGAGCGGTGCACGCCGCGGATCGGCTTGCGCCGGAAACAAGGACCATGACCATGCAGAAGATCCTCTACATCAAGGCTTCACCCCGCGGCAGCGAATCAAAGAGCGCTGCGATCGCCGATGCATACCTGATGGCATTGCGGCAGCGGATCCCGGATCTCATCGTCGATACGCTCGATCTGTCCTCGGAGAAGCTTCCGGAGTTCGATGGCGACAAGGTCGCGGCGAAGATCGCCATTCTGACCGGCCAGGCCCATCAGGATCGGCAGAAGACCGCCTGGGACGAGATCACCGACGTCGCAAACCGATTCATCGAAGCGGACAGCTATCTGATCGCGGTGCCGATGTGGAACGGCGGCATTCCGTACCGCCTCAAGCAATACATCGACGTGATCCATCAGCCGAGCCTGCTGTGGGGGCTCGATCCCAGGACAGGCTATTTCGGGCTTCTGAGGAACAAGAAGGCTGTGCTCGCACTGACGAGCGGCGCCTTCGGTCCGGCCATGCCGTCGCCGGCCTTCGGTATCGACCATCATTCCACCTACCTGCGCGACTGGCTGAACCAGGCCGGCGTCACGGATATCGAAACCATCCGGTTCCAGCCGACCCTGCTCAATCCGGATCCCAAGGGCGCCTTCGAGGCGGCGGTCGCCGAAGCGATCTTCCTCGCCGGTCGCGCGTGAACCGTCGAACATCGAGGAGAACGATCATGGATCGCCGTCTTTTGGTACTTGCCATCGGCATGTTCGCGCTCGGTACGGACAGCTACGTCGTTGCCGGCGTGTTGCCCGCAATCTCCCGCGCTTTCGGTGTCAGCATCGCCGCGGCGGGACAAATGACCACCGTCTATTCGGTGACCTTCGCGCTGCTCGCGCCGGTCATCGCCGCGATCGCAGCTTCGGTGCCGCGAAAAAACATGCTGCTCGCCGGCGCCCTGATATTCGTGGTCTCGAACCTCGGGACCGCGATCGCCCCGACCTTCGGCGTCGCCCTGCTGACGCGAGCGTTCGCGGGCCTCGGCGCCGCGATGTTC
>NZ_JBAURI010000138.1:0-8190 GCF_049581145.1 Bradyrhizobium sp. | reverse complement strand
AGCTATACAGGGGCCAACCTCACCATCACGGCGCGTCCGCTCACGGTGACGGCGGATGCACAGAGCCGGGTCTACGGCGGCGCCAATCCGGCGCTGAGTTACGCCATCGGCGGCAGCGGCCTCGTCAATGGCGACAGCCTGTCCGGAAGCCTCGCCTCCGGCGCGACGGTGGCGACCGGCGTCGGCAGCTACGGCATCACCCAGGGCAGCGTCGCCGCCAGCAGCAACTATGCGCTGAGCTATACAGGGGCCAACCTCACCATCACGGCGCGTCCGCTCACGGTGACGGCGGATGCACAGAGCCGGGTTTATGGCGACGCCAATCCGGCGCTGACCTATACGGTCGGCCCGCTGGGACTGGTCAATGGCGACACCTTGGCGGGAAACCTCAGCACGGATGCGACGCCGATCTCGGTGGCCGGGACTTATGCGATCACCCAGGGAACGCTGATCAACGCCCTCAATCCGAACTACGCCATCGCCTATGTGGGCGCGACCCTGGCGGTGAGTGGCGCCTTGCCCCCGTCGTCACCTGCACCAGCGGCAACGCCGTCCGCGTCGCCTTTTATCGTCACCACGCCTGACCCGTCCACGCCGAAGCAGGCAAGCATCAATTTCCAGCTCGACCAGTCCGCCACAGCGGTGATTGCGCCGCTTGCGGTGACGCCGGTTCGGGTGGCGAGCGCTGACCAGGCCAGACAAACCGCCGCCCGCCAGAATCCCGACGGCGACATCGTGACAGGGAGTATCACTCCGCAGGCCTTCAAGAGCGCTGACGGATTCGTCTACAAGCCGTTGAGCCAGTACGATGCCGCGCAATATAGCGGCAAAACGTTGCCGGGCTTCGAGAGCCAGGCCGGCGAGGCGGCCATCTTCACCATGCTGCTGCGCGGCGCTCTCGGCTTGCCCGATACGCCCACGATCGACAATCTGTTCGAGCCCGGCAAGGGATTCCAGTGGCGGGGCGCGAATTGGGAAAATCCCCTGGCCGACAAGGTTCGCGTCTCGGACGGGGCGGAACACACCGGCGCGCCTGGCGAGAGCTTCCCGATCCAGTCCGGCACGACGGATATGGCGGCCCTGCTCGGCAAGGGGCCGATCATCCTGACTGGCTCCTCCAACGCTCCGAATGCAGCGCCCTTCTCGCTCCTCGGCGTTACGATGTCGGAGGAAGGAATTGTGGCCAACGACCCTGGCACGGGTTTGCAGGTGCTCCTCGACTATAATTCGGAAACAAAAACTCTCGGCCCGATCGTCAGCGTCTTCGATTCCAAGACGAGAACCTGGACAAGGCTCGCCGATGTAAAGCCGTACAATGACTGGCAGAGCAAAGCTCAACTCGACCAACTCACAACATGGTCGGGTGATCGTTTCGCCTCGGTGAGCGTCCCGCGCTCGGCTCCTTGAAAGCAGCATGTCAAAGCCGGGCCAATCGGGCCGGATCTGATTGTAACTTGTCGCTTCCGAAGGAAAGCATACACCGGCGCACGTCATCAACGACGGCCTCCCGCAACCAGTGGCCAGCTGACAGGACGGTGAAGGGTGTAGCGAGTTGATAGGCGACGGCAGACATGCTGTCCATGGGCTGACACACCTGATGAAGCGGTCGAGCATGGGGAAGGTGGCGCCCGCCTCGACCGCAAGGGCCAGGTCATGTCGCAGGCCTCCTCTGGACCGGCTGCAGAATGCGACCTACGCCGACGGCAGCACGGTGGCGCTGACCTGCGACCTCGATGGACGCCTCGCACAGGTGCAGGACAGCGTCGGCGGCCGCGAGTGGGCCTGCAAATGAGACTACTACGCCTCATCCCGCAGATGGTACCAGCGGTAGAGCATGCGCTGGCCGAGGCGACGGAACGGTCGGAGCGGATGGCCGGGTAGAGGAGAGGTGAAGATCGGGAGGTCCTGGCCCTCAAATGCTTGGCTCGCGATCATCTGCGCCATGCGGCGGCCGGCTTGGGCGGAATAGGATACTCCGTTTCCGCCATAGCCCAGAGCATAGACCAGGTTCTGCTCGCCGTCCGGGCGGAAGATGCGTGGCATCATGTCATGGCTGACGTCGACCCATCCCCACCAGGAATAGTCGATGTCGATACCGCGCAGCGCCGGAAACTTCCGATGCAGCCCCTCGATGAGAAGCTGCAGGTGCCTGGGGTGCGCGGCGTCCGTGCCCGTAATGGCGCTGCGGCTGCCGATCTGCAGGCGATCGTCGGGCAATAGGCGGTAGTAGAAGCGCAGCGTCCGCGTATCGGTGATGACCTGCCGCGTCTTGAATCCGGTCGCTTCGCGTTCGGCTGGGGTCAGCGGCCGCGTCACGATGGAGTTGGAAAGGATCGGCATGCATCGGCCGTCGAGCACCGGAGTCAAGCCAAGCGAGGTATAGGCGCCCGTGGCAATGGCGACTGCCTTTGCCCTCACCATGCCGCCCGGCGTCCGAAGCCGGAACGAGGAGCCGTCACGTTCGATGCGCAGCACGGGGCTTCCAGGATGCACCCGCGCCCCGAGACCCCGCGCCATCTTCAGATAAGCGAAGGCGAGCTTTGCCGGGTGCACACCGGTGCCGAGCGGCTCGTGCACCGCGCCGACCGCTTCCGCCTCGTCGATGAAATCACGCCGCAGCTCCTCGCGCGACAGAACGCGTGTCGCATAGCCGAAGGCGTCGTTGAGGACCTTCGATTCGGCGGCGATCTTGGCCAGAGCGCGCTCGCGGTGTGCGATGTAGAGGTGTCCGCCGCGCTGCGGCTCGCAATCGATCGGGCTGTAACGAACCAGCTCCTCGAAGGTCTCAAATCCCTGTTCGATCTCGGCATGGAGGCGTCGGGCGACGTCGAGGCCCCAGCGCGCGATCCATTGCGACCGCGACAGCCGGCCCGAGGCGTTCTGGGCCTGGCCGCCGTTGCGCGTGCTGCAGCCCCAGGCGACGCGGTTCGCTTCGAGCACCGTGGCCTTGATGCCGAACTCGCGGGCAAGGAAGATCGCGCAGGCTAGCCCGGTATAACCGGAGCCCACAATCGCCACATCGGCATCGAGATCGCGGGCAACCGGCCCGTCATCTTCGGGCGGCGCGCCGGCGGTCGCGATCCAATAGGTCGGCGCGTAATCGCGGTTTCGTCCAGGCCCCTCCGAAACCAGCGGATCGTAATGGGGGTCGTATGCCGCTGTCGGCGGCGTGAGCCGCATGTTCATCGCGTGCCCCCGGCCTCGTCGCGGGCAGGCTGGAGCGGGCGGTCCTTGCGAAACGCGCTCTTGGTGCAGATCTTCTCGCCACGGAAGAAGAAGAGATCGCAGCCTTCAGCCTCGATCCGCTGCCCGTCCGCGGTGGTCGCGCGGAAAATCCATTCGGAGATGCCGCGGTCACCAAACACGTCGTGCCGCAAGCATTCCCAGGCGACATCCGGCATGCTGTTGAAGGTCGCCTCGAATGCGGCGAGTACCTCCCGCGCGCCGGACAGCCTTCGCCCGCAAATGTCGGGACCCGCGGCCGCGTCGAACACGATGTCGTCGGTCGTGCAGGCCATGACGGCCGCACCGTCGTGCCGGTTGAAGGCTGCGAATAATTGGCGAAGGAGATTGAGCCGGCTTTCCTGCGATGGCGACATCTGGCTTTCCCTTGAACATCGGCAAGCGGTCTGGGCGCCAAAGCTTGGCGCGAGAGCACACAGTGTCATGCGGCGGGATGGGCCTTTAGCGCCAGATCGCTTGCCGTTCTGTGACCAGAGCCATGGGCTTGCGGAACTGGACCGCTGAAAGCGTTCCGACTGGTCCTTGCGCGCTCGCGCTCATTTCCGCGAGAGTCCGTGCTTTGCGTCCGCACCCGCGTCGCGGGACCGTTCTCGTTGGTTTCGGCGACCACGTCCATGAACAGGCATGTCTGACCCTTTTACCGGTCCCGGCGCGTCGATCGTTGGCTGCGATCACGCCTGGCGTGTTGATCGCGACGGGCCTGGCGGTCCTCGCCGCATCGTTGCTACGGGATTTACGGACTTTGGCTTTGCGCTCGCGGCAGTCCCGCTGCTCGGGATTTTCATGCCGCCCGCGCAGGCCGTGCCGGTGGCTGTCGCCCTGCAATTCCTGGCAAGCACGATGGATTTTCCGCAGGTCCGGAAGGAGGGTCACTGGCCGTCCTTGCGATGGCTGATCCTGGGGGCCGTGATCGGCTCGCCGCTCGGCGCGCTGGCGCTCAGCATCGTGCCGGCTTCGGCCGCGCGGATACTAATCGGCACAATCACCCTTGGCGCCGTTGCCGTGCTTCGCGGCGTGCCGCGCGCGCAGAGCTTTCCTTCGCGGACGGGCACGCTCGGCGTCGGCCTCATCTGCGGCATCTTCAACGGGCTGCCGGCCATGCCCGGCCCTCCCGTCGTCATGTGTATCATGCCGTCGGGCCGTTCGGTCGCATTGCGTCGCGCTCCTCGCTCCTCGCTCCTGGTCTTCTTTCTGGCAACCTCGGTCACGGCCCTCTCAGCACCATGCTGGTGGGACTTTTCGATTTCCACGCACTCCAGCTGTCGCCGCTCGCGTTGCCGATCATGCTCGCCGGCACACGCATCGGCGAAGCGGCATTCCACAGGGGCAGCGATGCGCTGCATCGCAGGGTGTCGATGGTGGGCCTCGGCATCATCGCCATGGTCAGCGCATTCAAGGGAATTGACGAGCTGTTTGGCCTAGGTGCCGGATAGCACCGCGCCGAGCCGCTTCATGCCTGGTTCGATCCGGTCGGTCCGAATAGAGGAGAAACCGAGCCGGAAGCAGTGGCTTGTGTCGTCTTCCCGTATGGAGAACACGTCGCCTGGTTCGATCACCACCCCTTCGGCGCGGGCCGAATCGGCAAGGCGTGTGGCATCCGTGCCCGTTGGGCACGATACCCAATAGCTCGTGCTTCCGGCCGCGCGCGTCCATCGGCAAGTCGGGAGAGCCTTCGGCAGCAATTGATCGAGGAGCCTTGCGCGTTCGAACAGCACGCGGGCGACCTGGTGCAGGTGGGTGCGGTAGTGGCCGAGTCCGATGAACAGCGCGGCGACGCGCTGATTGTTGAGGGGTGGATGGCGCAGCATCAGCCGCCGCAGCGCGCGGAGCTCGCGGATGACCGGTGCCGGCGCCACCACGTAGCCGAGCCGCAGGCCGGGAGCGAGCACCTTGGACAGGCTGCCGACATAGAGAACGTTCTGGTCGCGATCAAGACTCGCGAGCGGAGGCAGATCGTTTCCCTCCGGGATCAGTTCGCTCTCGTAATCGTCCTCGACCAGGAGGATGTTCTTCGCTTTGGCGATCGCCAGCAGCTTGCGCCTCCGCTCCAGCGACATCGTGACCGCGGTCGGGCATTGATGGCTTGCGGTCACATAAGCGAGGGCGCAGCGCTCGAACGCCTCATCCGGAACGAGACCCTCCTCATCGACGCGCAGCGGAATGACGTTCGACGTCAGCATGCCAAAGATATTGCGGGCATCCGGATAGCCGGGATCTTCCATCCCGACGCTTGTTTCCCGCGTCACGAACAGCTTGGCGATCAAATAGAGCGCGTGCTGGGCGCCTATGGTCATCATGATCTCATCGGAGCGTGCGCGGATTCCCCGCCGCGGCAGGACCTGGCGCTGCAATTGCTCGATCAGGGCCGGATCGTCGCCGTCGATCATGTCCCGCGCCCAGTTGTTGATCTCGGGCACGCTCATCGCGGCGCGTGCGCTCTCGCGCCAGTCATTGGTCGGAAACAGGGTCGGGTCGAATTGACCGAAAATGAACGGATAGGGATAGTTCTGCCAGTCCAGCGGCTTGACGATATTGCGAAACGCCGAGGGGCGCAGCGCAAAACGCTCGGTCCAGCGGCTCTGCTCCGCCCGGACCGACGGCGGCCCGCTGTCCCTGTAGCCCGCGATCTGTTTTGGCAGGCCGGTGACGAAATAGCCGCTGCGTTCGCGCGCGACCAGGAAGTTCTGGTCGACCAACTGCTCATAGGCGATGACGATGGTATTCCGGGACACTTTGAGCAGCGAGGCGAGATCCCGGCTCGACGGCATGCGCATGCCGAGCGGCAGGCGGCCGTCCTCGATTGCGGTGACGATCATCTGCCTGATCTGCAGTTGCAGGAATGTGCCGGAGCGGTCGATCTCCTGAAAGTGGGAGTTCCAAAACAGGATATCGCTCGACGGCAGCAGGGTCGTGTGTCCGTCGGTCGAGCGCAGTGGCGAGAGTTTTCCCATCGAAGGTCCGGTTTAGGAGAATTGCTGGAGTTGACCAGCGAGTTTCACAAAAGTGAAGCAAAAACCGCGCCATAGCATAGCCTGGCGGCGGCCGAGCCATGCGCTGGCTCCATTTGTGATCGGCATCTGGTGCTTCTCCCGACGTGCCCGGCGCATCAGGTTCTCCTCGTCAAGCCCAAAAGTACAAGCTTGGAGTGCTGGAGTGAGCCTGGACACCGTCGTCTTTTCGGCCCGAAAAATTGTCACGATGAATCCATCGCGGCCGGTTGCGACTCATGTCGCGGTCCGTGATGGGCGCATTGTTGCCGTCGGCACCGAGAGCGAGCTTGCGTTATTTGCCAAGGATGGGCGGCTCGACGACCAGTTCAACAACAAGGTCCTGCTGCCTGGCTTCGTCGAGGGCCACAGCCACATCATGGAAGGCATGATGTGGTCTTTGCCCTATGTGGGCGCTTTTGAACGCCGCTCGCCCGAGGGGCGGCTGGTGCCCGGCGTCGGCACGATCGATGCCATCATCGCCCGGCTGATAGAGGCGGAAGCCGCACTTGAGGATCGGAGCACGCCGCTTTTTGCCTGGGGCTTCGATCCGCTCCATATCGGCGGCCGGAAGCTGACCAGGCAGGATCTGGATCGCATATCGACGACGCGTCCGGTGCTTGTGATCCACGCCAGTTTCCACATCAACAATGTCAACACCGCCGTGCTGGAGACAACCGGATTGTTGCGCGTGACCGATATTTCCGGCGTGGTTGTGGGAACGGATGGTCTGGCCAGCGGAGAGCTGCAGGGAATTGCCGCGCGGCTACGCGTGTTCCGCGCCTACGGCAATCCGCTCTCCGGCAATCTGTCTTCGGCCGATGTCGATCGCTATGCGGCCTCCGCCTGTATTCAGGGCGTCACCACCATCACCGATCTACACAACGATCTCACCGACGAGACCGTGGAGGTCTATCGCGCGGCAACGGCGCGGCCCGGATTTGGCGTCAGGCTCGTGCCCGCGCTTGCTGCGGTCACGCACACCCCGGATCAGGCGATCGCCAAGATCGCAAAGCTGCGGGAGAGCAACAACGACAAGCTTCATTACGGCATCGTCAAGCTCGTCGTCGACGGCTCCATCCAGGGTTTTACCGGGCGGCTGCGCTGGCCCGGCTATCATAATGGCGCGCCGAACGGCCTCTGGTACATCGCGCCCGAACAACTGCCGCAACTGGTCGACGCCTACCACAAGGCCGGTATCCAGTTGCACATTCACACCAACGGCGACGAAGCGACCGAGCTTGCGCTCGACGCCATCGAAGCCGCGCAAACCGCGATGCCGCGGCCCGATCACCGGCACACGCTGCAGCATTGCCAGATGGCCGACGCGGCCCTGTTCCGCCGCATGAAATCGCTCGGCGTCTGCGTGAACCTGTTCGCCAACCATCTCTATTATTGGGGCGACGCGCATTATGAGCTGACCATGGGCCCCGAGCGCGCCGCCCGGCTGGATGCGACCGGAACGGCCCAGCGTGTCGGCGTGCCGTTTGCGATCCACTCCGACGCGCCGGTGACGCCGCTCTCGCCGCTGTTCACTGCGTGGTGCGCGGTCAACCGGATCTCGTCGTCCGGCCGCAAGCTCGGCAGCGAGACCGAGGCGCTGACCATCGCGCAGGCCCTGGCGGCGATCACAATCGGCCCGGCCTACACGCTGAAGATGGACGGCGTGGTCGGCAGCATCGAGTGCGGAAAATATGCCGATTTTGCGGTGCTGGACGAGGATCCGCTCGAGGTCGATCCGGCGCGGCTGAAGGATGTTCAGGTCTGGGGAACGGTGGTCGGCGGCGACGTGAGGAAGGCTCCGCGCGCATGACGCAAGCCGAGCCGATACCGTTGACGGTCATCGGCGGGTTTCTCGGCGCCGGCAAGACCACCTTTCTCAACCGCCTGCTGGCGCACGCGACCGCTCGCTATGTCGTGCTGGTCAACGATTTCGGCGAAATCAATGTCGATGCGGCCC
>NZ_JBAURI010000137.1:0-7329 GCF_049581145.1 Bradyrhizobium sp. | reverse complement strand
GGTCAGGACAAGCGCGGCGCGCGTGACGGCCGCAATCAGCGGCGACGGCGCGGTCGCAAAGATGAACGGCCGCGCGCGGTTGATCAGGAAATCGCGGACGACGCGCGGCGCGAGGACAAAGCCGCCGGCAGTGCCGAGCGCCTTGCCGCAGGTGTGCAGGGTAATGACGTTGGAACGTCCCTCGAACCTGGCAGCGAGGCCCCGGCCCTGCGGCCCCACGACGCCGGTGGCATGCGCTTCATCGATCACCATGATGGCATCGTGACGGTCCGCCACCGCCATCAGATCGGCAAGATCCGGGCTGTCGCCATCCATGCTGTAGACGCTCTCGACAGCGAGCCACGCCTGGCCGCGCCCTCCGGCGCCGCGCCATTGCCGCAGCCGTGCATCGAACACATCCGCATCATTGTGCGACGCGCTGGCCACCTCGGCGCGGCCGCGGCGCAGCCCCTCATGGACGCTGGCATGGATCAGTTCGTCGTGGATCACGATGTCGCCGCGCTGCGGGAGCGTCGAGAACATCGCGAAATTGGCGGTATAGCCGGCGCCGAAATAGAGCGCGGTCTCCGCGCCGAAATAGCTAGCAGCCTCCGCCTCCAGCGCTTCGTGCTCGGGATGATTGCCGCGCAACAGGCGCGACCCACCCGCTCCCATCGGCACGCCGCGCCCGATCGCGTCGGCGGCGGCCTGCCGCAGCTCCGCGGACTCCGCGAGCCCCAGATAGTCATTTGACGTGAAGTCGATTCCGGCACGTCGGCGAAGCGATCTCAGCCGCCCACGATTCTCGAGATCACGAAGATCCGCCTGAATCGTCTCATACATGCCCGACGCCCTCGCGTTGCACAGCAGCACGGAACCGGTTGTCCCGTACCTCAGCCTTCGCTTCCCATCTTTGCCGTCGCAGGGCAACGCTCTTTTCTTGGAGCCAAATTCTCGGGATCGAGTCTTGGAGCCAGCCGCGCTGATCGGCGAGTTACGGGAGCTCTCGATGCCGATCAATCGCGGCGCGTTTGGCCCGCGGCCAATGGTCTGCCAGATAGTCGACGGCCATCTTCGGAACGATCAGGCCGACGATCCAGAAGCCGCCACCTTGGATTCCGTATGGTGGCAGCGCCCACTTCTCCGGAAGCACGAAAGACCGACTCTGCCGCAGGCGGCCAGCCGATGACAGGCCCAGACCGACGTCGCGCGCCTTCCGCGCTTCACTTATGCTAGCCGGCTGCCCGGCTTGCCGTAGATCACGTCGGCCCGTTTCTCGAATGCCGAGGAAAACCGCGCGAACGCGGTATCGAACATCGCGCCCATCAGCATCGCGAGCATCCGGCTCTTGAATTCATAGGAGAGGAAGAAGCTGACATCGCAGGCCTCCTCGCCCTTCGGCTCAAAGGTCCAGCGGTTTTCCAGATTGGAGAACGGCCCGCGCAGATACTCGACGTGAATCTTCAGGTTCGCCCGATCCAGCGTCACCTTGGTGGTGAGGGTTTCGCGCACCAGCTTGAACGACACGGTCATCTCGCAGATCACGATCTCGGTGCCGTCCTCCTTCGGCGTGCGCTGGGTGACGCGTATCGACTCGCAGAACGGCACGAATTGCGGATAGTGGTCGACGTCGGCCACCAGATCGAACATCCTGGGTGCGCTGTGGGGAACGCGACGCTTGCTGGAAAATCTCGGCATGTGCAAATTTCAGCGGGCGATCGCGGCCCGCGCTGCCTTCAGTTTCGCGAAATCGTCACCGGCATGGTGCGAGGAGCGGGTCAGCGGGCTCGCCGACACCATCAAAAATCCCTTGGTATAGGCAACCTTCTCGTAGGAGGCGAACTCATCCGGCGTCACATAGCTCATCACAGCATGATGCTTGAGCGTCGGCTGCAGATACTGGCCGATGGTCAAGAAATCCACCTCCGCCGAGCGCAGATCGTCCATCACCTGCAGGACCTCGTGGCGCTCCTCGCCGAGGCCGACCATGATGCCGGATTTGGTGAACAGCGTCGGATCGATCTCCTTGACCCGCTGCAACAGCCGGATGGAATGGAAATAGCGCGCGCCCGGGCGCACGTTGAGATAACGCGACGGCACGGTTTCCAGGTTGTGGTTGAAGACGTCGGGCTTCGCGGCCACGACCAGTTCGAGCGCGCCTTCCTTGCGCAGGAAATCGGGGGTCAGGATCTCGATGGTCGTCGTCGGGCAGCGCGCGCGGATCGCGCGAATCGTCTGCGCAAAATGCACCGCGCCGCCGTCTGCGAGATCGTCGCGGTCGACCGAGGTGACCACGACATGGGCGAGGCCGAGCTTGAGGGTCGCCTCGGCGACGTGCTCCGGCTCGGACGCATCGAGCGCGCCGGGCATGCCGGTCTTGACGTTGCAGAAGGCGCAGGCGCGGGTGCAGGTGTCACCCATGATCATGAAGGTGGCGTGCTTCTTGTCCCAGCACTCGCCGATGTTCGGGCAGCCCGCCTCCTCGCACACCGTGACCAGGCCGTTCTCCTTGACGATGTTGCGGGTGTCGGCATAACCGCGCGTGGTCGGCGCGCGGACCCGGATCCACGCAGGCTTCGGCGGCGATGGCGCGTCGGGCCGGTTCACCTTTTCCGGGTGGCGCGGGCGCAGCGGCGTGGCGGAGATGGTGTCGATGACGGTGACCATGGCGTATCCAGAAGGGCGATCGTCCTTAGCTAGTCCGTATCGGAGGGGCCTGCAACCCGGCTCGCCGGGCTGACCGGAACGTGGCAGACAGGGGCAGCGTATCCGCCCGTTCCCCGCTCAATCTCAAGCTCGATATGGCCCAAAGCCCAAAGCGCATCGAAGCTACGACCCCTGCCCTCGGCAAACGGTTGAAGCGTGCCTTTTTTGCGCGCAGCGTCCATGAGGTCGCGCCCGACCTGATCGGCACGACCTTGCTGGTCGAGGGGGTCGGCGGGATCATTGTCGAGGTCGAGGCCTACCATCACACCGATCCGGCCGCGCATTCCTTCCGCGGGCCGACGCCGCGCAACCTCGTGATGTTCGGTCCGCCCGGGTTTGTCTATGTCTACCGCTCCTACGGCATCCATTGGTGCGTGAATTTCGTCTGCGAGAAGCAAGGCTCGGCCGCCGCTGTTTTGATTCGTGCGCTGGAGCCGACCCACGGCCTGGCCGCGATGCGCCGTCGCCGCGGCCTCTCGGACCAACGCGCGCTATGTTCGGGACCGGGCAAACTGACCGAGGCGCTCGGGATCACCCACCGCCACAACGGCCTCGCGCTCGACGTCCCGCCGTTCGCGCTCCATGCGCGGACCGGGACATTGGAAATCGTGTCGGGCGTGCGGATCGGCCTCACCAAGGCGGTGGAGCTGCCCTGGCGTTACGGATTGAAGGGTTCGAAATTCCTGAGCAAGCCTTTCGCAAGCCGAATCGGCTGAAGCTGTGCAAGCCGACTCATGAGGCGTGCTTCAGCCGCTCCAGCGCCTCGAGGATCTTCTGCTTGCGCGCCACGGCGGCCTCGCGCTTCTCCTTTTCTTCCTCGACGATCTCGTCCGGCGCATTGGCGAGGAATTTCTCGTTCGTCAGTTTTGCATCGACTCGCTTGATGTCGGCGTCGGCCTTGGTGATTTCCTTGTCGAGCCTGGTCTTTTCGGCGGCGAGATCGATGACGCCTTTGAGCGGCAGGGCGGCGATTTCGCCGCGCACCAGAAGCTGCACCGCGCCTTCCGGCGCGCGTTCGGCGAAGGAGATGTCCGACAGCCGGGCCATCCGCTTGATCACGTCGCTCCAGCGCGGCACGCGTTCCCTGGTCTCGGCAGAGACGCCGGCCAGCACCAGCGCGGTCAGGATCGAAGGCGCAATATTCATCTCGGCCCGCACCGAGCGGATCGCGGTCACGAGATCGACCACCCAGCCGATCTCGGCCTCGGCCGCCTCATCGGCAAAGTTTTCAACATCGAACGCGATGGCGAGCGGCGGCATCAGGGGTTCGTTCACCGCCTGGGCCGACATCATCGCCAGTTGCCCGGCCGTCAGCGCGTCCGCCTTGCGCGACCATGCCGTCAGCGCCAGCAGCGTGTCGCGCCGCGCCGTCACCTCCCACAATTCCTCGGTGATGAACGGCATGAAGGGATGCAGCAGCTTCAGGATCTCGTCGCGAGCCCAGGCGACGGTGGCACGGGTCTCGGTCTTGGCGGCGCTCTCCTCGCCGAGCAGCATCGGCTTGCCAAGCTCCAGGTACCAGTCGCAATAGACGTTCCATACGAAACGATAGAGCACATTCGCCGCGTCGTTGAATCGGTAGGCCTGCAATGCCCCGGTCACGTCGCGCGCCGCGCGCGCCGTCTCATGGGCGATCCAGCGGTTCAGCGTCTCCTTGGCCTGCGCCGGATCGAACCCTTCCGGCATCACGCAATCGTTCATCTCGGCGAAACGGCAGGCGTTCCACAGCTTGGTCGCGAAATTGCGGTTGGTTTCGACATGCTGCGACGACAGCTTGATGTCATGGCCTTGCGCCGCGCCGCGCGCCAGCGCAAAGCGCAACGCATCGGCGCCGTATTCGTCGATCACGCCCAGGGGATCGATGACGTTGCCTTTCGACTTCGACATCTTCGCGCCCTTCTCGTCGCGAACCAGCCGGTGGATGTAGACGGTCGAGAACGGCGCCTCCTTCATGAAGTGAAGGCCCATCATCATCATCCGCGCGACCCAGAAGAAGATGATGTCGAAGCCGGTGACCAGCACGTCGGTCGGGTAATAGCGCTTCACCTCCGGCGTATCGGCGGGCCAGCCCAGGGTCGAGAACGGCCACAGCGCGGAAGAAAACCAGGTGTCGAGCACGTCCTCATCGCGCGTGATGAAGCCCGCACGCTTGTTGCGGTCGAGCGCCATCTCGCGGCCCTGCTCCGCCGTGATGACCTCCTGCTCGACGTAATAGCCAAGCGCGTTGCTGACCGCCTCTTCCTCGGTTTCGGCGACGAACACGCGGCCGTCGGGGCCATACCAGGCCGGGATCTGGTGACCCCACCAGAGCTGGCGGGAGATGCACCAGGGCTGGATATTCTCCATCCACTCGAAATAGGTCTTTTCCCAGTTCTGCGGCACGAACGAGGTGCGGCCGGAGCGCACCGCCGCGATCGCGGGCTGCGCCAGGGTTTTGGCGTCGACATACCATTGGTCGGTGAGATAGGGCTCGATGATGGTGCCGGACCGGTCGCCATGCGGCACCATGTGCGTGTTCGGCTCGATCCGTTCCAGGAAGCCGAAATCCTGCAGCCGCGTCACGATCTGCTTGCGTGCCGCGAAGCGGTCGACGCCATGCATCTCCTTGGCGAACTCATCCGAGCCTTCGGGCAGTCCGCGCAGATAGTCCTCGTTGCCGACGAGCGCGAGACATCCCTCCTGGTCGAGCACGTTGATCTGCGGCAGGCCGTGACGCCTGCCGATCTCGAAATCGTTGAAGTCATGCGCCGGCGTCACCTTCACCGCGCCCGAGCCCTTGTCGGGATCGGAATAGTCGTCCGCCACGATCGGGATCCTGCGCCCGACCAGCGGCAGAATCACCTGCTTGCCGATCAGGTGGCGATAGCGCTCGTCGTCCGGGTGCACGGCGACCGCGGTATCGCCAAGCATGGTTTCGGGCCGCGTGGTGGCGACCACGATGAAGCCCGCGGTATCCTCGGGGTTGAAGCTCTTGCCTTCGAGGGGATAGCGCAGATACCAGAGATGGCCCTTGACCTCGACCTGCTGCACTTCGAGATCGGAAATCGCGGTCAGGAGCTTGGTGTCCCAGTTCACCAGCCGCTTGTCCTTGTAGATCAGCCCGTCGCGATGCAGTTCGACGAACACCTTGACGACCGCGCGCGACAGCCCCTCGTCCATGGTGAAGCGCTCGCGCGACCAGTCGCAGGACGCCCCCAGCCGCCTCAGCTGATTGACGATGACGCCGCCGCTCTCGTCCTTCCATTGCCAGACCCGTTCGATGAATTTGGCGCGCCCCATGTCGCGCCGGCCGGGCTGCTGGCGCTCCATCAATTGCCGCTCGACCACCATCTGGGTCGCGATGCCGGCGTGATCGGTGCCGGGCTGCCACAGCACGTCGCGGCCGCGCATCCGCTCGAAGCGGCAGAGAATGTCCTGCAGCGTGTTGTTGAGCGCATGCCCCATATGCAGCGAGCCCGTCACGTTCGGCGGCGGGATCACGATGGTGAACGGCTCGGCGTCGCGCCGGTCCGGACGCCCGGCCCGGAACGCGCGGGCATCCTCCCAGACCACGGACATGCGGCCTTCGATATCGGCGGGCTGGTAGTTTTTCTCGATCATGGCGGGCAATCGGTGATCTGGAGCCGTCGCGCAATGATGTCACGTTCCGTCATCGCCGCGCTCCGGCCTGTTGTTGGAGCATGATCTTCTCGGAAAACCGCGACCTACCCGCTATCCAGGTGCGAGGCAGGCTTTTTCCGGATCATGCTTTGGCTAGAAAGCCGCCGACGCGTGCCAAGTCAACATCAAGTCGAGGCAAGGGGCACGCCGAATTCGCTAAATAAGGCCGCCAGGGTGGCTGAAAAAGGCGGCTGGTCCCGCGGCGCCGGCAGCATCAAGGCGGCGCGGTCTACCGCCCACGCGATACCCGCTCGATTTCGGCCTTGACGATCCGCTCCACGAGGCCCGGCAGATTGTCATCCAGCCAGGATTTCAGCATCGGCCGCAGCATCTCCTTCACCAGATCTTCCAGCGTCCGGGCGTTGTTGCTGAGGACCGTGTGGGCCAGCGTGTTGAAAGCGGACTCCACGGCTGAAACCGTCGATTGCGACAGGATCGGCGGCGGCGGCGACGCTTCGAAGGACGGCGGGTCGTAGGCAGGCTGCCGACTGATCGCGCGCGAGGCCGGGGATTCGGTGAATTCGACGTCATCCTCCGGTTCGATCTTGTGGAACGCCGGCCGCGGCGGGACAACGGTCGACACCGCCATGTCGTCGGTCAGATCGAACACCTCAACCTCAGGCGGTGGTGGGCGAATCTCTGCGGGAGACGTCGCCTCATCAAGGCCCGACAGCAACGCGTCGATGTCATCCTGATTGTTGCTCGCCACTGGCGCGGGCGGCGGAGGAGGTGGCGCGGGCGGCGGAGGAGGAACCGGCTTCGGCGCAGCGGCCACCGCAACGGGCGGTTTCGGGGGCGGCACCGCGGCGGCGACGGGCTTCTCTGGTTTCGCAGCCGCGGCCGGCGCCGTCGCGGGTTTCTCGGCAACAGGCGGCTTGGCCTCGTCGTCGGCGATGATGCGCCGAATCGACGCCAGAATCTCCTCCATCGAGGGTTCCTGAACCTTCGCAGGCTGCGTCATTTCCGATCCCACCTCATCAACGC
>NZ_JBAURI010000136.1:0-1524 GCF_049581145.1 Bradyrhizobium sp. | reverse complement strand
TCGCCGGTCAGCCGGCGATAGAGCGCATCGACGTGCGCGCGGAGGAAATATTCCCGCACCGCGCGGTCGCGCGCCGCGATCGCGGAGGCGGCCGCCGCTTGCGCTTCGGAGCGCGCAGGTTTTGCCGGTAGCTGGGCGATCAGCACGGCGCCGATCCGCCATTGCCGCGAAAAGCTCTCTGCGTCACGCCGAAAGTTTCCAGTCACGGCACCATCGCAAGCAAGCCATGCGGCCATGTCCTCATGCGACAGGCCGGCCCGATCAAAGTCCGCCTTCGAAGACATCTCTGTTGCGACATTCATGACTTAATTCCGCGGCCGCTTGTCGATGACGCGCTTGGCCTTGCCCTGTGACCGTTCGATGCTGCCCGGGACGACCGTGCGCACCGTCGTGGTCACGCCGACCCGCGCCTTGATGAGATGCGTGCCGCGGTCCGCCAGCACCATCATCGCGTCCGGCGGCAGCGTGTCGCGTGTCTCGACGATCACCGCAAGCTCGTCGAGCCGGTCCGGCCGCGTCACTTCGAGAATGTAATGCGGCGCGAACATCCGTTCGGTAGCCAGCGCCGCCTCGATCTGGCTCGGAAACACGTTGACGCCGCGGATGATCAGCATGTCGTCGCTGCGGCCTTTGATGCGCTCGATGCGGCGCATGGCGCGCGCACTGCCCGGTAGCAGCCGCGTCAGATCGCGCGTGCGATAGCGGATGACGGGCATCGCTTCCTTGGTCAGCGAGGTCAGGATCAATTCGCCTTCTTCGCCGTCGGGCAGCACCTTGCCGGTCTCGGGCTCGATGATCTCCGGAAAAAAATGATCTTCCCAAATGGTCAGGCCGTCCTTGGTATCGGCATATTCTTGCGCGACACCGGGCCCGATCACTTCCGAGAGACCGTAAACATTGATCGCATCGAGTCCCATGCGGCGTTCGATTTCGCCGCGCATGCCTTCGCTCCACGGCTCCGCGCCGAGCAGAGCGATGCGCAGCGAGGATTTACGTGCGTCGATGCCTTGGCGATCGAACTCGTCGGCGATCGCGAGCAGATAAGACGGCGTCACAGCGATGATGTCGGGCTCGAAATCGCAGATCAACTGGACCTGGCGCTCGGTGAAGCCGCCGGAGACCGGGATCACCGCGCAGCCGAGATGTTCGGCGCCGTAATGAAAGCCCAAGCCGCCGGTGAACAGGCCGTAGCCGTAAGCGATGTGCATCTTGTCGCCGGTCTTGCCGCCGGCGGCGCGGATGCCGCGCGCGATCAGCATTGCCCACATGTCGATATCGCCGCGGGTATAGCCGACGACCGTAGGCTTCCCGGTAGTGCCGCTGGAGGCGTGGATGCGCACGATCTCGTTCATCGGCACGGCGAACATGCCGAACGGATAGTTCTGGCGTAAATCTTCCTTGGTCGTGAAGGGAAGCTTGGCGAGATCGTCAAGGCTTTTCACGTCGCCGGGCGCAATACGGGCCTCGGCAAATTGCCTTTCGTAATGTGGCACTTGCGCTGCGCGCGCGACGGCACTCTTGAGC
>NZ_JBAURI010000135.1:0-8218 GCF_049581145.1 Bradyrhizobium sp. | reverse complement strand
CGCGCGTGCTGGGCGGCGGCTTCATCCAGAGCGCGGCCGCCAGGAACGTGGCGCCGACGCCGCGCGCGCTCGCTGAAGCGATCCGCGCATAGCGGCGCACAGGTCAGGCATGGGGGATATCGACCGGGCGGGTGTCGCCAAGGCTTACGAGCGCTGGGCTCCGATCTATGATCTGGTGTTCGGCAAGGTGTTCGACCACGGTCGCCAATCGACGATTGCGGAAGCCGATCGGATCGGCGGGCGAATTCTCGATGTCGGCGTTGGCACTGGGCTGTCGCTATCGGATTATTCGCGCTCGAGCCAAATCTGCGGTGTCGATATTTCCGAACCCATGCTGCGCAAGGCGCAGAACCGCGTGCGCGCGCTGGGGCTCAAGAATGTCGAGACGCTCGCGGTGATGGACGCCAAGACTCTGGCGTTCGCGGATGCGTCGTTCGACGCGGTGGTGGCGCAATATGTCATCACCGCGGTGCCCGATCCGGAAGCGACGCTGGATGATTTCATCCGGGTGCTGAAGCCCGGCGGCGAACTCATTCTCGTCAATCACATCGGCGCCGAGAACGGTCCGCGCCGCGTCTTCGAGCTGGCATTCGCGCCGTTGGCGCGGCGGCTTGGTTGGCGCCCGGAATTTCCTTGGGCGCGGCTCGTGACTTGGGCGCAACGCCATGGCGGCGTCAGCCTCGCCGAGCGCCGGCCGATGCCGCCGATGGGGCATTTTTCCCTGATCCGCTACCGAAAATCGTGATCTTTTCCGGAACTACGGCGCGCGACATTCGTTTTCGCTGCATGTGGATCAAACATGCCTTGCTGATTTCGAGCCTGGTGATGGCGTCTTGCGGCTTCGCACGCGCGCAGGAACCGCCCGCCCCCGCAACTCCGCCGCAGCAGACCGTGCCGCCGCTGTCGCAGGGGTCGACAAGTTGCGCGCCGACGACCGGCGGGACCGTCACGCCGGAGGGAGCGACCGTCGGCCAATCCAACGCACCGCTGGGTGACAAACTGGCGAAATCCAACGGCGTGCTGTGTCCGCCTTCGGGCGTCGACCCCGAAATGCGCGCGCCGACGCCAGACACCGGGAATACGCCGGTCATTCCGCCGCCCGGGAGCCCCGGCGGCAACCCCAATGTCCAGCCGAAATAAGCCGCGAAACGCTGGAGATCCCAAAGGCTGGCGTCAACGGCTCGGTTCCCGAATGGTTTGATCTCGAGGAGATGAGGCCGTGGAGTGCGGTTTGCTTGACAGGGGTTGAAGCTGTTCCTTATATGCCGCGCGTCGGGTTAGGCCATATCTGAGGCCTGCGTCGAAAGCCGTGGCGGGGTAGCTCAGCTGGTTAGAGCACGGGAATCATAATCCTGGGGTCGGGGGTTCGAGTCCCTCTCCCGCTACCACGCTTATTTTGTGATGGGCCTGCGGAAGCAGTTCTCTTGCAATTGACGTTACGAGCTTTCCTTTCACCTCGACCTGGCCGCGGCACCGCATCGTAGCAATTGAGCGCGTTTGTCGAACAAGCAGGCGCGGTTTGAATGCCCCGCGCCCTGGAGGCGGGCTGCGCATTCCGGCAATTGCCTCGATCTCAACAAATCCGGAATCGCGCGCCGACCGGACGCGCCGGAGTGGCTCGCATTCCATCCGATCGCGATTCGCTTCCAGCTAAGTGCCGGTGAAATGCACCAGTTTGCCGGTGGCGAGCTCGACGGTCACGAAGTCGTCCGGCGTTTTTGCGCCGTCTCCGTCGCTCGCCGGGTGGTATTCGATGCGTAGTTGCGTCGCGGTCGCGATGACTCGCAGGTAGCCATAGTCCTGATCATCGTAGTTTTCGAGGATGACCTTGTCGGCGTGACCCTTGATCTGCAACTGCTGCGGCGTCCGCAAGGACGTCCCCTTCTTCCGCATCAGCTTCGCCAGCGCGTGGCCGCCATTGCCACAAATGATGTAGGGGATCTGCGTGTCGCCGTGCAGCCGCGTGAACCGCTGATAGTTGTGGGCATGACCCGACAGCACCGCATGCGGCCAGACTCCGGTCTTGCCGCAAATGGCGTCAATCTGAGACAGCATCTGCTGGCTCCAGCCGTGAACGCTGCCGGCCGTGTAGGCGGGATGATGGTGAGCGAGAATGAGCGCGCCCTTGAATCCGTCGGATGTCACCCGTTTCAGCGCCGCCTCGAGATAGGCGAGTTGTGAATCGCCGATCGTGTCGTCCGCGATGACCCCGGGGTCTTCGAGCGTGTTGCTGTAGAGCGCCAGGATGCGGACATAAGGCGGCGCCTCGAAGGTGTAGAACACGCCCGGTTGGATTTGCGCGGTGCGCGCCAGCCCGCCGGCTTCCGCCGTTACTTCGAACTCGCTCGCGCAGAAATTCTCGAGGAAGGCAGCCAAGGTCGATGCGTTCGTGTTCGGCGCGACCATGCCGTCATGGTTGCCGGCGAGGGCCACGATCGGCGCGGGGTAGTCGCGGTAAGGCTCGTAGAACTGGTCGTAATAATATTCGGCTTCGCCGAAGCTGTAGACGACATCACCGAGATGGAAATAGAACATCGGCTTCTCTTTCTCGTCGTCGGTGAAATCGTTGACCATCTTGTCGGAGACGAGGTTCTGTGTTTCCGGCCCTCGCGTGCTTCCGGTATCACCAGTGACGTGAAACACGATCTGCGCTTTGGCCTGAAACTGCTTCTGCAACGTGTTGACGCTGGCCCCGAGCACTGCGGCCAGGGTGAGCGTGGGCTCCGGCAGACCGCGCGGCGCCGGGAACGGCAGCGGGGCGATCTTGTGCTCGCGGTTCAGCTGATCGATTTGCTTATAGACCGGATTGTCGGAGGGATGCTTGACCTCGAAGCTGGTCGGATCATCCGTCGGTTGCGGCTGAGCGAAGATTGGTTTGTCGAGACCAGTTGCGCCGGTGTTATCGATGGCCTCGGACTGCGCGGGCGTCTTTCCCTTGCGGGTCTTGTGTGTTCGTGCCATGCGCGCCTCCCGCGAAGTTTATCAGGTGCTCGAACCGTCGTTATCGCGGCCGCTGCTGCAGAGAACGAAGTGGTTCAAATTGATCGTCGCCACTGTCGCGTTTTCGAAAGTAGTTACAGCCGAATCATGACAGCGGTTTGATCTCCGGTACTTATCGGCGAATGGGATATGTCGGGCCGGCCCCCATTTCGCTCCGGCTCAGCATCACGGGCGGCCAAAATTGCGGGCGTGCGCCTCCAGAGGCCACTCTGGATGTCGATGTCTCCTTGCAAGCGGGGCACCGTGACTCGGCCGACCGGCCTCAATCGAGACCATCGCGCTTGGCTCTCCGCCGTCTCGCCAGGGAGCCCGACCGTCATCAAATCGTGATTTTACATTTCTGCTTAATTTGTCAATTTTGGCAAATGCAGGCAAGACAGCCGCCCCAGGACCGCATTCTCGATGCCGCCATGCGCGTGTTCCGTCGCCACGGCTTTCGCCGCTCTTCGATCGAGCAGGCGGCCGAGGAGGCTGGGCTTACCCGGCAGGCGCTCTACCATCACTTTTCGTCCAAGGAAGCGCTGTTCCGCGCTGCCATCGAGCGGCTCTATGAGCAGGCGCTCGCTGCCGAGCGCGCAGCGGCCGAGACGGCCGAACAGGCAGGACAGGACCTTGCCGGTATCGTCATCGCCGAAATCGGCGCGCGGCTCGGCGCCCTGTTCGCGGCGCTCGAAGCTTCGCCGCATCTCGACGAACTGCTCTCCGAACATCTCGCCCAGGCGCGCGACCTCCATCAGACCTATTCGGCCCGCTTTGGCGGAGAGGTCGCCGCCACCATTGCCCGCGTCTGCCGCGCGCGAAAGCTCGAATTGACCGGCGGCGTGACGGTCGAGGAGCTCGCGCGCTGCGTCGAGATGGCGATCCACGGCGCCAAATCCGTCTATCCTTCGATGCAGCCGGCCGACGCTTGCCTGAAGCAGATCGCGGTCATGCTGCGGATGCTGATCGCCGGCGCGATCGCGCCGCCGCCGACACCGCCTGCAAAAAAATCTCAGCGCACAACGGGAGACCGGAAATGAACAGCATGACGATCAACGGCAGGGTCGAGCAGCTTCCTGATGATCAAGACGCATTGCTGATCGACGTGATCCGCGACCGCCTGAATCTCACCGGCACCAAGCTCGTCTGCGGCTCCGGTGTCTGCGGCGCCTGCACCGTGCTGCTCGACGGCGAGCCGGTGGTCAGCTGCCTGGTTCCGGCCAACGCCGCCGCGGGCAAACGCCTGACGACGATCGAGGGCATCGGTGCTGGCAAGCTGCACCCGATTCAGAAGGCGTTCATGGCGCATGACGCGCTGCAATGCGGCTTTTGCACGCCGGGATTTGTGGTGGAAGCGGCCGCCTTCCAGGACAAATGGCGCGCGGCACGAGGCACGGCGGTGCCGTCACGCGAGGAGATCGCGGCAGCGCTATCGGGACATCTCTGCCGCTGCGGCGCCTATGAGGGAATTTTTCGCGCGGTCGCTGACGCCTGCGCCGGGCGGTTTGATGGCGAGGATCCGGTCGCGCCGCGATTGGAGGCGCGCGACAAGGTGACGGGGCTTGCGCGCTATACCGTCGATATCTGCCATGACGGGCAACTCGACGGCGTCATCCTGCGCTCAGGCGTCGCGCATGCGAAGATCTCTCGCCTTGACCTTGCGCCTGCACTCGTCGTCGAAGGCATCGCAGCCGCGGTTTCGCTGCTCGCGGACGACGGCATGGTGCGTTTTGTCGGCGCGCCGATTGCGGCCGTGGCCGCCAAGGATCGCCACACCGCGCTCGAGGCGATTGCCGCGATCACATTCGATTGCCAGGAACTGCCCGTGGTCGTCGGACTCGATGCGGCGCGGCGCGACGATGCGCCGGTCGTGTTCGACAAGGCCAACCGCAAGCGTGCGGGCAACGTCTCGGAGGGCGCCGGCGGTGCGCCGGTTGCGTGGAAGGGCAATGTGCACGGGCCGTCGGCACTGTTCTCGCAGCGGGGCAGGCGGGCGAAGAGCTGGCTTGCCGAGGCACGCGAGGCGCGTAACCCGCTGCTCGTCGAAGGGACGTTTCGGGTCGCGACGCAGCAGCATGCGTGCCTCGAGCCGCATGCCGCCGTGGCGCGGTTCGACGCTGATCAGCTCACGGTGCACATCTCGACGCAGGCCGTCCATGAGATCATGGAGAAGATCGCCAAGCGCTACAAGCTTGCCCATGACAAGGTGCGCGTGATTGCCGATCATGTCGGCGGCGGGTTCGGCTCCAAGGGCACTCTCGGCATTGAAACCATTGCCGCGATCGAGCTTGCGCGGGCTGCCAAGGCGCCGGTGCGCGTGGTGTTCGACCGTGAGGAGGAGCTCTCCGTCACCGGTTATCGCCCGGCCGCCGAATTGAAGCTGTCATTGCTGCCTTCCGTGCAGGGCGGCCTCAAGGCGCTGTCGCTCACGGCCCACGCCGACACTGGCGCCGCGGTGAATTCGTTGATTGCCGGTCTGGCACGGTTGATCTATCCGGCGGAAGCGAAAGAGCTCGTCGACTTCGACGTGCTCAGCAATCTGCCGCCGGGCGCGCCGTTCCGCGGCCCGGGCGGTCCGCCGATGGCGTTCGCGCTGGAACAGGCGGTCGACGAGGCGGCGTTGCGGATGAAGCTCGATCCGATCCAGCTGCGTAAGCTCTGGGATCCCGACCCCAACCGGCAGCGGCTTTACGACTGGGCCGCCGGCCTCGAGGCGTGGCGCAACCGCAAGCCGGCCTCTTCGCAGAGCGGTCGTTACCGGCGCGGCGTCGGCGTCGCCAGCGGCTATTGGCTCTATCTATGGCAGCTCGGCTCGTCGGTCGAGCTCGCGATCAAGGGTGGTCGCATCGTCGCGAGCTGCGCGGTGCAGGATATCGGCACCGGCACGCGGAGCGTGATCGCGAACACGGTGGCGAAGGCATTCGAGCTGGAGCCGCAGGACATCGAGGTCCGGATCGGACGCTCGAACCTGCCGGAAGGACCGGGCTCCGGCGGCAGCCGCGTCACCGCTTCCGTCGTGCCGCCAACATTGCTCGCGATCGAAAAACTCAAGGCGCAGATTGAGCGGACTGCGGCGCGCCCGCCGCATCCTGGCTCGAATGCGCCGTGGCGCGAATTGATTGCCGCAGCGCCCGACCTGGTCGTCTCGGCGAAGCGTCCGGAGGACGACAAGCCGCCGCCCGGCGTCAGACCGGCGCTGCGAGAGGCGGGCACCATGGGCCTGGTGTTCGGCTTTATGCTGCGCACCTTCAACAAGATGGTCGTCGGCGCCGGCGTGCCGAGTTCGGTGCAGGTGATCGAAGTCGAGGTCGACACCTGGCTCGGCCATGTGCGTGTGCTCAACGTTTCTACCGGGCTTGCGATCGGCCGGCTCGCCGCGCCGGTGCTGGCGAGGAGCCAGGCCGCGGGCGCGGTGATTCAAGGCATCGGTTACGCGCTCTATGAAGCGCGCGAGACCGATCCTGTGACGGGACACGTGCTCAGCGCCGGGATGGAAGACTACCGCATTCCCGGCATTGCCGACATGCCGCGGCTGGATGTGCATTTCGACGAGGCCGGTTTCGATCATGTGCCCGGCGGCAGCGTCGGCATCGGCGAGGTCGCGACCGTGCCGACTTCGCCGGCGATTGCGAATGCGATCGCCAACGCTATCGGCGTCAGGTTGACCGAGATTCCAATCCGGCCTGACCGCCTGCTCGCCGCGCTGAAAGGGAGGGACGCCGCATGAACATCGCATCAATGACCGCGCTCGCAGCGGAATTCCGCGCGGCCGGCACCGACCTTTCCGAGCGGCGTCGGAGCGGCGTCTCCAAGGGGCCGCTAACGGATATCATGTTGTCCGGCGAAAGCGGCATCTCATGGAGTACCGATGGCGCGGCCAGCATCGGCGCGCTGACGACGATTGCGGCAATCGGGGCGGATGCACGTGTCGGCGCGGCCTATCCGGGGATAGCGGCGAGCGCGCAAAATCTCGCCACGCCGCAGGTCCGGCATCTGGCAACCCTCGGCGGCAACCTGGCGCAGCGTTCGCGTTGCTGGTATTTTCGCAATCCGCATATCGATTGCCTGAAGAAAGGCGGCAGCACATGCCCCGCCCGGTCAGGCAACCATCTTTATGGCGTCGCCTTCGATCTCGGCGACTGCGTCGCCCCGCATCCTTCGACGATGGCGGCCGCGCTGCTTGCTTATGATGCCCACATCACGACCAACCGCCGCGATGGCTTGACGATCGCCGAATTGCTTGGCGACGGCTCTGATGGACGAGCGGACCACGCGCTCGCTGCCGGCGAGATGATCACCAGAGTTGTGCTGCCGGCGCCGCTGACTGGCGAGCGCGCCGCCTACAAGCGCGCGATCAGCCGCGCTTACGCCGAATGGCCGCTGGTGGAGGTCTGTGCACGCGCCACGATCGTGGATGGCAAGTTCCAATTCGTGCGCCTGGCCGCGGGCGGCATCGCACCGGTGCCGATTAGCCTGATCGCTTGCGAAACGGCGCTGCAGGGCCAAGCTGCAAATGCGGCGACGATTGCGGCCGCCGCCAGCGAGGCCAGCGCGGGAGCGAAGCCGCTGCCGATGACGGCCTACAAGCTCGACCTGCTCGAGGGACTCGTGCGCGATCTCATGGAACGCCTCATGGCGTAGCGCGAGGATCGCTCGGCTCTTGTCAAGCCAGGTAGACCCGTTCCCGCGGGCCATTGAGACCGGTCGCTTCGTCGGCATCCTGCCTCGACTGCTGCGAAGTCTCCATGGGCGAGCATCTGTCTGGGGGAGTACCTTGTGCTCGCTGGCCGCTTGGAAAATGCGAGTTCTTCAGCCGCGTTTCATGAACATTTCACCCAATGCCGCCACGGTCGCCGGATGAGCTTCCGACCAGTTCAGACTGTCGGCAAGATGGGTGTAATGGTTGGCCATGCGAAGCAGTCGCCCGCGCAACTCCTCATCTGCTTCATGTTGCGCCTGCTCCCTGAGCTGGTTGGCCTCGCGAATGAGATCGGAACGGTCAGCCATGGCTTGTGCTCCTCACAGGTTGACAACGGATCGCTCCCACGCCCCGTGGCGACAACCGGGATCGGCGGGGTCCAGTTCCTTCTTTTTTAGGCCCGCCGTGTCTGTGCGAGAAGCGATCGCGATGGGCATGCGCGTCGATCGCGCTGCATGATCGAAAATTAGGAACGTCAGCGGTGGCCCATAGGTTATCAGCTGGTCACGAAGGATAGCACCAAGGAAGCAATCATGAAAC
>NZ_JBAURI010000134.1:0-4312 GCF_049581145.1 Bradyrhizobium sp. | reverse complement strand
AAGGTGGACACCGGCTTTCCGCAAGAAAATGCGATCAATAGAGAACAACTGGAGTGTTTTCCGATTCAACGGAATCGGAAAACGCTCCAGTGCTGCCGCAGCCTCATGTTTTTTAGTGCTGCCGGTCCGAACAACAACAGTCGTCCGCCAGGATCGCGTTTCACTCACGCGCGCCGCAAGGACGCAAGCCTGAGGAAATGCCGTTGATGCGTTATGTGCGTGTATTGCGTGATTTGTGCGGAGTGGCACTGGCCGTCGCAGCGTTTGGCGGCCTGCCGGCCAGGGCCGCGGACGTTGCCGCCGGCAAGGCAAAGGCCGAGCAGTGCAGCGGCTGCCATGGCGAGAACGGCATTTCGCAAACCCAGAACATCCCCTCGCTCGCAGGCCAGCTCGATCAGTACACCCAGTGGCAACTGGTCTATTTTCGCAGCGGCGCGCGCAAGAACGAGCTGATGCAGCCGATCGTCGAGCAGCTCACCAACGACGACATCCGCAATCTCGGCGGCTATTTTGCATCGCTGACGCCACCGAAAGCCGCCGCGCCTGACGATAATCCCGACCTGTCCAGGAAAGGTGCGCAGGCCGCCGCGGGACGCGGCTGCGCCCGCTGCCACCTGGATAATTTCGCAGGCACCAAGGCGGTGGCGCGCATCGCCGACCAGCGCGAGGAATATCTGAACAAGGCGCTGCACGACTTCAAATCGGGCCAGCGGGTCGGTGGCGGCGTTGCGGCCATGGCCGATGCCGCCTATCCCCTAAGCGACGAAGAAATCACCGCACTCGCGCATTACCTGGCGCATCTGTGAGGCGGTTTACCCGCGCTGCTTCTCATAGGCCTTGAGATGCGTATACGCGACGCGCAATCGCGGCACCGGCACCTTCGCGGCATCGCCGCGCGCGATCAGGTCGCCGACCACGTGATCGGCTTCCACCGGCAGGCCGGCCTTGATGTCGCGGAACATCGAGGCGGTCATCGGCGAGCCTTCCGTGGTCAGCATGGTCACGGTGCGGTCGAGGAAGGGCGCGCGGGGCGGATAGCCTTCGGCGGTCGCGACCGCCTTGCACTCGTCGAGGATGCCGAGCAGGAAGTCCTTGCCGCCCGGCGCCGCCAGGATGGAGCCGACCGGCGCGCGCATCAGGCTGGTCGAGGCCGCGATCGAGGCCAGGAACACCCACTTCTCCCACATGTCCTGCAGCACATTGTCGCTCAGGACCGAACCGAAATTGCCGCTGGCGAAGACCTCGGCGATGGCCCGTACCCGGTCGGTCGTCTTGCCGTCCCGTTCGCCGAAGGTGAGCGACTGCATCGGCATCAGCTGCACCACCTCGCGCTGGTCGTTCAGCGTCACCGCGATGGCGCAGAGTCCGCCCAGCACGCGCTCGCGTCCGAACTTGTTGTCGAGCACGTCGAGATGCAGCATGCCGTTGAGCAGCGGGATGATCGAGGTCTGCGGCCCGACCGCCGGCGCAAACGACTTGATCGCGTCGTCGAGGTCGAACGCCTTGCAGCTCAGCAGCACGACGTCGAACTTGTGCTTGATGGTGTCGGCCTGCACACGCGGCGGATCTTTCAGGGTGACGTCGCCATTGGGGCTCCTGATCACGAGGCCCGTGGCGGCCAGCTCCGACGCCCGTCGCGGCCGGACCAGGAAGGTGATGTCGCGGCCGGCCTGCAGCATCCTGCCGCCGAAATATCCGCCAATGGCGCCGGCGCCAACCACGAGAATACGCATTGTTGTGCTTTCCTTTTAGCCGACGAAAGAAGCCGCGAATGGCGAATAGGCAGTGGCGAATAGAGAGTCAACGGGATTTACCGCCGCCATTCGCTCCTCGCCTCCTACCACTTCTCGCCGAACGGGCGGATTTCCATCTCGAAGGTCCAGGCGCTGCGCGGCTGCTGATAGAGCTGCCAGTAGGAGGCCGCCACCGAGGCCGGCGGCATCAGCAGATCGGGATTGTCGAGCGCCTCCTTGCCCCAGAGCTGCTCGCGCCGCTCGCGCACCCAGGCAGTATCGACGCCGGAATCGATGATCAGATGCGCGACATGGATGTTCTTCGGCCCCAGTTCGCGCGCCATGGCCTGCGCGACCGCGCGCAGGCCGAACTTGGCACTGGCGAAGGCGGCAAAGCCGCTGCCGCCGCGCAGCGAGGCGGTCGCGCCGGTGAAGAAGATATGGCCCTGGCCGCGCGGCAGCATCAGCCGCGCGGATTCTCGTCCGGCGAGAAAGCCCGCCCAGCACGCCATCTCCCAGACCTTGCGAAACACCCGATCGGTGGTTTCCAGGATCGGGAAATTGACGTTGGCGCCGACATTGAAGATGGTGACCTCGAGCGGAGCGTGCCTGTCGGCATCAGTGAGAAACGCCGCGATTTCGTCTTCCTTCCTGGCGTCGAGCGAGCGGCCGACGATCGTTCCTCCGGCCGCCTCGACATCCCCAACCAGCGGCGCGAGCTTGTCGCCGTTGCGTCGTCCGGCGAAGACCGTGAAGCCTTCGCTCGCGAATTTTTTCGCGATCTCGGCGCCGATGTAGTCACCTGCCCCGATCACCGCGACGGTGGCGTTACGCTTTTCCATGGATGAAATCCTCGATCGCCAATGTTGTCATTGCGAACAGCGTAATGACGGAACTAGCTTCCCGAGATCAGTTCCTCGACGTCGCGCAGCTGCTCCTTGCCGAAGAACATCTCGTTGCCGACGAAGAAGGTCGGCGAGCCGAAGGCGCCGCGTTCGACCGCGCTCTGGGTGTTCTCGATCAGTTTCGCCTTGACGTCGGCGTCCTGCGCCCGCGCGAGCAGTCTTGCGCCATCAAGACCCGAGCCGGTCAGCGCCTCGATCGCGACCTCAGGGTCGTCCATCTTCTTCGGCTCGCGCCACATGTGATGAAAGGCGGCATCGACATATCGTTCGAACACGCCCTCGAATTGCGCGGCGATCGCGGCGCGCATCAGATTCAAGGTGTTGACCGGAAAGAACGGGTTCCAGACATAGGGCTGAACGGCGAAGCGCCTGACGAAGCGCTCGGTCTCGAGCGCGTGAAACTCGCGCTTGTTTTTTACCCCGGCCAGCGTTTCGGCCGGCGACTTGTTGTTGGTGGCCTTGAAGATGCCGCCGAGCAGCACGGGAACGTACGCGAAAGTCACGCCGATCCGCCGTTCGATCGCGGGAATCGCCTCGTGGCTCAGATAGGCGTTCGGACTGCCGAAATCGAACAGGAATTGCGGCGACGTCTTGCTCAAGGCGGCCTCCCGGCATCTGGTGCCGCCACATTCTGGCGCAGCCGGCGCGGCACGTCCATCATTTTGATGATGATCATAATACTGTGAGGCCGGCGTGGCACGATCGGCCGCGGTATCGCGTGCTTGCGCCGGACCGGCAGATGACCGTTCGTCTGCAGGACACCACGGTGCCGAAGGTGATCGGATGGGCGGCCCGGCCGGCACCGGTGCCGATGGTGCGGCCGAGAATGGCGGCAGACCGAAATGAACGACGGAATCCGGACGGTTCCGGCCGTTGGCGGCCGATCAATCCTGTCGCGGTTCGGCGCGGTCGCTGAAGGCGAGCCTGATGATGTGGTCGCGGATATCCGCCGGCCAGCCGGCGATGTGGGCGGCGAAGCGGCGCCGGTCGTCGGCAAACAGCGCACGCGAGGCTTCCTCGAAATTCGCGAGATTGCCGGCCATCGCCGACATGAAATGATAGGCGGCGTCGCGCGCGGCACGCTGGCGGTCCCTGTCGCCGTTGCTGCGACGCGTTTCGTCCACGAGCTTGCGCAGCGCGACCGAGGCGCCGCCGGGCTGCGCATTGAGCCAGTCCCAGTGCCGCGGCAGCAGCGTCACCTCGCGGGCGACGACACCGAGCCGGGGCCGGCCGCGGCCGCGCGGCTCCGATGCCGGAGGTTCAGCCGTCACCGTCACTGGATTGATGGCGGAAGGCGGTAAGCGGGCGAGGATATCCTCTTCCGTTCCGCGCAAATCGACGTCGATCGACCGGCCGCTGGTGTCGTCGAAGATAAGGATCGGCTCGGCGCCGGACGGTTTCGTGGTTTTCTTGATCGCGATCGCGACCTCGGTCAGCAGCCCGGAGGCCAGTCGCCGGTGACCAACGAAGGCGGTGAAGCGTTTTTCAGATGTCATCAGTCCAATCCGGGTTTCGGACTGTTATTTGTATCCGGGTAAATATTGAAGTCAATATCGCCCGGGTATAATTATCAAACCTCAGTCGCCATTTTGGCCCTCCACTGTTACGGAATGACGAGGCTCAAGCACCTCAAGTGGGGAGACGCGCGATGCTGTCAGTTCATCACCTCAACAA
>NZ_JBAURI010000133.1:0-4088 GCF_049581145.1 Bradyrhizobium sp. | reverse complement strand
CATATTTACTCTGCGGACTCAACGTCTCATCGGCCGCCATCGACGTCAGGTTCAACCTGACGTCCTTGGCGAAATCCGGAATCTGCTCCTTCAGAGCGTCGATCGACATGGCGCCTCAGGCAACCTTGAGCGTTTCGCCGCCGACTTCGCGATTGCAGGGGCAGAGTTCATCGGTCTGCAGCGCATCGAGCACGCGCAGCGTATCCTTCGGGCTGCGGCCAACATTGAGGTTGGTCGCGTAGACGTGCTGGATGACGTTGTCCGGATCGACGATGAAGGTGTATCGATAGGCGACGCCGTCGGGCGAACGCACGCCGAGGCCATCGACCAGCGCGCCCTTGGTATCGGCGAACTGCCAGATCGGCAGATGATGCAGATCCTTGTGATCGCGCCGCCACGCCAGTTTGCAGAATTCGTTATCAGTGGAGCCGCCCAGTACGACGGCGTCGCGATCGGCGAAATCCTTTGAAAGCCGGGCAAATTCGGCGATCTCGGTCGGGCAGACGAAGGTGAAATCCTTAGGGTAAAAGAAGATGATCTTCCACTTTCCCGGAAAGCTCGCTTCGGTCAGCGTTTCGAACGCGCTCTGGCCCTTTTCTTCCTGAACGTGGAAACCCGGCTTCACTCCGACGATTTCGAACGACGGCAACTTACTTCCAATTCCAAGCATTGATAACCTCGTGAGAGTTTAGATCGCTCCAGTAGCGAGTCATTCCTGATTAAGCAAGCGACATGCCATCAGGTACCGGGGTGGCACGATTGTCGCAAATGCGACAATCAGTATGCATACAATTATGCAATTTGACATGAGGTTTTTCGTGCCGTTGCATTGAGTGCAGATCACCTATTCGACTAAACTAGCGGTTCGCAACAATCCGCACATAACCATAGAGGATATGACAAAATGAAACTCAGCGCTCGCAATGTCCTGCCCGGCCGGGTGATCGCGGTCACAAAAGGGTCAACCACCGCACATGTAAAGGTCGAGCTGGCGCCCGGCCTGACGGTGTTTTCCGCGATCACCAACGAGGCAGTCGAAGAACTCGCCCTGAAGGTCGGCGATAGCGTATCGGCCGTGATCAAATCGTCGGATGTAATGATCGGCAAATAGTCGGCGGACGGTCGGTCGCTTCGGCGGGCACTATTTCGCGCATGCGTGCCATGCGCGAAGACAGCTCTTCCCACCATCCCTCGACGACATCGCGGGCGCACAACAATGTTGTGCCATGACCGCCGGTAAAGGTGTTCCAGGCGTCGAGGCATTTTTCCGGAACGGCGGTCAACACCGGGACGCCGGCCATGATTGCTGCGGCGAATTCGTCGCGCAGGCCCTGGCCCAGGGCTTCCTGCTTGGAGAATTTATTGATCACGATCAGCGCCACGTCGTTGTTGACGGCGCGGCTCACGGCCATGGCGGCTTCGGCCAGACCACCTGCATCCAGCTTGCATGCCATGGCGCCACTCCCGAGCGCCTGGCAGATCGAAATCGAATTCTCGCTCACGAGATCGAGCACTTCCATGCCGATCTTCTTGCCGGTGGCGTCCCTGAGATTGCGCTGAACGATGCCGCCAACGGGCGTGCCGTTCCGGGCAAGATCAAAGGCAAACTCGGCAAGCAGCGCGTCGACGTCGTCGTCCGGGCGGTAGATGATGGCCGCGATGCGATTGGGATCGAGCTCGGCGAAATCCGGTTCCATGGCGATCACCTCCGCTGCCTCAAAGTGTCTCGTCCTCTCGGAGCAGTCTGCGTGCCGCGTTTGGCCTGTCGTCCGGTCGACCGCGTTGCATGGCCCTTCTGTTTCGACTGGGGAGATCGCCCGACGACCGGGCATAGGCACCAGCGAAACGCCCTTGATCTGGGCGAAGATCGTCATTCCATCGGCGAGATCGAGCAAGTCCCAGGACCGCTGCGTGATGCGCGTCAGGATCGGTGCGCCGGAGCCGGCCTGGCTCGAGTCTTGGCTGAAGTTCTTGCTCAAATCCTGGCCCAAGGCGAGGACCACGGTGACCTCGCCCGATCCGAGCGGGGAATGCGAGACGATGCGGGCCGGCAGGATGTTGAGGATCGAACTTGCGAGCGCAGGCTTCCGCGCCAGGCTGACGTCGCTTGCCGCGATCCGCAATCGCTGGCGGGTGCCGGGATCGGCCGCCGGCGCCGGGACCAGCAATCGTCCGCCGTCGATACGCAGCGTCAGCAGACCGTAATGCGCATCATGGTGTTCGACGATGCCGTCGAGGCTGACCGCGGCCTCCCGGGTCGCGGCGAGCGGCAGCGCGGGATCGCTCTGCAGCAGGCGAAGCGGGCCGGCGCCGAGCACCCTGCCGCGCTCCATCAGCACAAGGTGATCGGCGAACCGTTCGATCTCCGTCATGTCATGGCTGATGTAGAGAACGGGCAAGGAGAGCTGGTCGTGCAGCCGCTCGAGAAAGGGCAGGATCTCGTTCTTGGTCGCACGGTCGAGTGCTGCGAGCGGCTCGTCCATCAGCAACAGCTTCGGCTGCGACAGCAGGGCGCGGCCGATCGCGACGCGCTGCCGCTCGCCACCGGACAAATGATGCTGCGACCTGTCGAGAAGACCGCCGAGGCCGAGCAATTCCACGACCTCTTCAAATCCGATCGGCGCCCCCGTGAGCCGCGGTGCTCCATAAAGCAGGTTGCGCCTGACCGACAGATGCGGGAACAGGCTGGCTTCCTGGAAGACGTAGCCGATCGGCCGCTGATGCGGCTGTCGGAAGCTGGCCCCGTCCTGCCAGATCTCGCCGTCGATCGCGCAGAAGCCGCCGGCGAGATAGTGCAGGCCGGCGATGCACCGCGCCACGGTGGTCTTGCCGCAGCCGGATGGGCCGAAGATCGCGGTGACGCCGGCGGCGGGGACGCGGAAATCGGCATCGAGCGAGAACGATCCAAGCTGGCCGCGAAACGCGATGTCCAAATGGCCTTTCTCGCTGGTCCTCATCTTATCGTCCGGACGCTGCGCTTATCGATCAGCGTCATGGTCAGGATCACGGCAAACGCGAAGATGACCATACTACCTGCAAGCAGGCTGGCCTCGCGCCATTGCGACTGCTCAACATAGTCGAAAATCGCGACCGAGAGAACCCGGGTGCGGCCCGGGATGTTGCCGCCGATCATCAGAACGAGGCCGAATTCGCCAACCGTGTGGGCGAATCCGAGGATCGCGCCGGTCAGGAGTCCGGGGCGTGCCAACGGCACCGCCACGGTCCAGAACGCGCGCCGGGGCGAGGCGCGTAGCGTCGCGGCCACTTCCAGCGGCCGGTTGCCCATCGCGGCGAAGGCATTACGGATCGGCTGAACCACGAACGGCATCGAGTACAGCACCGATCCGACGATCAATCCCTCGAAGGTGAAGGCGAGCGTGCGCCCGCCCCAGAGGCTTGCGATCCAGCCGCCCGGTCCGTCAGGGCCGAGCAATACCAGGAGATAGAAGCCGAGCACCGTCGGCGGCAGCACCAGCGGCAGCGCGACGATCGCGGCGATGGCTTCCGTCCACCACGCCGTGGAGCGCGCGAGCCACCAGGCCAGCGGGGTCCCGATGATCAGAAGCGTCACCGTCGTCACCGACGCGAGTTCGATGGTCAAGCCGATCGACTGCCAGATCTCGGGAGAGAACACGTCCATCCGGTTCAGCTTTGTCCCTCGATGACGTAACCATATTTCTTGATGATGGCGCGCGCCTCCGGCCCTTTGAGGAATTCGATGAACCCGCTTGCGGCCTCATTGCTGGCGCCGCTCTTCAGCAGCACCGCACCTTGACGGATCGGCGAATAGAGCTCCTGTGGCACCATCCAGCGTGAACCCTTGTCGGATCCGGTCAACTGCGACAACGCGACAAAGCCAAGCTCGGCATTGCCGGTTTCGACGAACTGATAGGCCTGTGTGATGGTCGCGCCTTCGACCAGCTTCGGCTGCAGCGTTTCATAGACTTTCAGCGCTTTCATGGCTTCGACCGCCGCCGCACCATAGGGCGCCGCGGTGGGATTGCAGATCGACAGCTTCGCGAAGGCCGCCGTGCGCAGCGTGGCCTCGCCCTTCACAAGATCGGGAGTCCTGCTCCACAGCACCAGCT
>NZ_JBAURI010000132.1:0-20351 GCF_049581145.1 Bradyrhizobium sp. | reverse complement strand
GTCTCGTCATGCCGCAGCTGGACGGCGGGGCGGCAAGCCGCGCCGGCGGTCAGGGCGCGGCGGCGATGCTCGAGCGACGATGCTCGAGCGACGATGCTCGAGCGACGATGCTTGCATCACGCGGCTGATTTGGCCGCGCCATGCGGCATCGCCGCCAAGGTGCGACGCATCTCGAGCCAGCGGACCTCGCCCTCCTCGTCGTGGAAATGCGTGATCAGGACATAACGGTTGCCGCTCAGCACCGGGGTTATCTCGTGCAGCAGGGCGACGGAGAAGATCACCCCGGAGCCGGTGGCAAGCCGGTAATGATGCGAGTTGAACTCGGGAAGCCGGAGAAAGCCGCCCTTGTAGCCGCCGGCACTGGAGGTCAGATTGATCGACAACGCAAACTTGCGAAACGAGATCAGCTCCGGCCGGTTGTCGCGATGACGCTGGAAATGGCCGCCGTCGCCGGGATAGCAGGCGATGTTGTAGCGGTCGGTGTGGCTGACATGGGCCTGGAACGCGCGCTTGATCTCGGGAATGCAGCGGCGCTGCATGATGTCGCCGATCCGGATCGACATCGGATGATCGCGCTCGAGCAGGAAATCGCTGCGCTTCTTCAGGCTGTGGTTGATGCCGCTGACCGGCCGGCCGCGTTGATCGAGGGCCAGCGAGGGACTGTCCGAACACGGACCGCTGTCATGCAGCGCGATCAGTTCCTGGCACAGCTCCGGGTCGAGCAGGTTGGGCAGGATCAGCACCGGCGCCGGCATCCAGACATCGCCCGCAGCTTCGTCGGGCAACGCGGTGACCGTCGTCATCGTCGATGCGACCATGCTCGCGGCGTCGGCGGCGGCAAAGCGCGCGGCGACCCTCTGATTGCGATCGAGCACCAGCACTTGCGGAGCTGCGCCGTGGTAGCCCGCGCGTTGCAGGAAGTCGTTGAGGGAGCCGACCAGGGTGACGCGGCCGGGATTGGCGAGGGCGAATTCGAAGATCGACGTCACGTCTTCGCCGATCAGCGCCACCAGGTCGACCTCGTGCGCCGCAAGCGCGTCCGCCTGTTCGGAGAAGGCGGTGAGCAGCGCCGGCAGCCCGGGGCTTTCGAGCGTCCGCGCCAGGATCATCACCACCGCCCGTCCGGACTGCGCCTCGGAGGCGTAGAGTGTTCCTTTGGCCGTCAGGCCCATGCAGACCGGCGCCCGGTCGCCGGCTGACAGATCAAAACCATGTAGGTCGCTCATGAGGATGCCTCCAGCATCGAATCTCGCTCGATATGCGGGAACGGTCGGCCGATATGGTAAACGGCCGCTTAACGTGCGCGCCGCGCCCGTATTATCCGGGGTGCGAAATCCCCGCCGCCGCGTCGGCGGCGCGAGGTTCAGGCCACCCGCGACCTGACCGCGAGCGCCGCTCTCAGCCGAACCGCCAGTTCGGCCTTTCGATACGGCTTGGTCAGAACGACGGCGTCCTCGAACAGGCTGCCCTGTTCCAGCACCACCTCGCGCGGATAGCCGGACGTGAAGATGATCGGGAGTTCAGGGCGGGCCTGACGCGCCGCCTCGGCGAGCTCCCAACCGTTCATGCCGCCGGGCATGACGACATCGGTGAAGAGCAGGTCGATGCCGGGATTGGCCGCCAGTTTCTGCAGCGCCTCGTTGCCGCTCGCGGCGACGACCACCGAATAGCCGAGGCTTTCCACTCGGCGAACCACGGCCGGGCGCACGAACGGATCGTCTTCGACGATCAGGACCATCTCGCAGCCTTGCGGCAGCGGCGCGTCGGCCGCCGGCACGGATATTTGCTGCTCCTTCGCCGCGACGCGCGGAAGATAGATCCGCAACGTCGTTCCGAGCCCCGGCTCGCTGTAGATCGTGACGGTTCCGTTGGATTGCTTGGCGAAGCCGAACGCCATGCTCAAACCGAGTCCGCTGCCCTTGCCGACCTCCTTGGTCGTGAAGAACGGCTCGAATGCGCGCGCGGCAACCTCAGCCGTCATTCCTTCGCCGTCATCGGTCACCGAGATCACGGCGTAGTCGCCGGGCGCGATACCCCGGTAATCGCCCTGATTTTGCGGTTCGACGATCGCGAGCTCGACACCCAGATCCAGGCGTCCGCCTTCGGGCATCGCATCCTGGGCATTGACCGCGAGATTCAGCACCGCGGCTTCCAGTTGCGCATGATCGGCAAAGGCCAGGATGGCATCCGGCCTCGATGTCAGGCGGACCACGATATCTCCGCGCAAGGTCCGCGACAGCATTTTCGCCATCGAACCGAGCAGCTCCTGACAATCGATCACGACCGGTCGAAGCAGTTGCTTGCGGCTGAAGGCGAGCAATCGTTTCGTCAGCTCGGCGCCGCGCTGCGCCGCATGGCGGACGTCGTCCAGCATCGGCTGCAGATCGTCACGGGACTGCAGTTCATCACCGAGCTGTTCCGTATTGGCGACGATGACGGTGAGGAGATTGTTGAAATCGTGGGCGATGCCGCCCGAGAGCTGCCCGACCACCTCCATTTTCTGCGCCTGCCGCAGCTGCTGCTCGGTCAGCTTGGCGGCACTGACGTCGCGCGACGAGGTCAGGCGATAGATTACCGCGCCGGCCGCGTCGTGCTTGCTCGCGACCTCGATCTCGACCGCGAACGTGGTGCCGTCCTTGCGGCGATGCCGCGACTCGTAGCTGACCTGTCCGAGCGAGTCCGCCTTGTCGAACAGCGCCGGCAGACGCGCGCGTTCCTCCTCGGCATAGAAATCGGCGACCGCCATGCCCTTGGCGTCGTCGACGCCGATGCCGTGCGCCTGCGCGTAGGCCGGATTGACGTAGTGCACGGTGCCGCTGCGCGGGTCGGAGATCTCGATGCCGATCGCCGCGCACTGGAAGGCATCGGCCCACAGCCGCAGCTCGTCCGCGACCCGCTCGCGTTCCTCGAGGATCGCCTGTTGCTGCTTGCTTTCGGCCAGCTCCCGGGCCAGCGCATTTTGCCGGGTGAGGTCGCGCACGGTGGCAATGGCGAACGTCTCGCCCTTGAGCCTGATGGCGCCGATCTGCACGTCGACCGGAAATTCACTGCCGTCGGGACGCATGCCCGAGAGTTCGAGTCCCGCTCCCATCTCCCGCAGGCGCGGATCGGTCATGAAATTCCCGCGATGACCGACGTGGCGACCGCGGAACCGCTCGGGCAGCAGGCTCTCGAGCGGCGCGCCGAGCAGTTCTTCAACCGGGATCGCAAACAGCTCGGCGGCCCGCCCGTTGGCGTTGGCGATCTGGCCGTCGGCATTGATCAGGACGATCGCGTCGGGGTTGGAATCGAACACCGTCTTCAGGGTGCCGTTGAGATTGCGGGCGTGAGCAATGGCCGCCCGCATCGCGCCGACGACGGCGACGTCGAGCGATGCAATCGCGACAAAGGCGAGCAGCGCAACGCCCTGGCCGGGATCGAGGTCAAAGGAAAACACCGGAGGAAGAATGAAGTACCAGGCGCATAGCGATGACGCGGCGATCGCAAGCAAGCCGGCCGACATGCCGCAGAGCAGCGTGGTCAGGATGACCGCGGGAAACAGCGTGATGAACTGTGCGCCGGGCAGCAGGTCGGCGCCCGCGACGCGCAACGCGGTTGCGACCGTGACCAGCGCAAGCGCCAGCAAATAGGCGTTGATGCTGCGTGGCCGCAGATGGCGCGGCTGGATATAGAGCCGTTCCACGATCTTTTGCGACAACCAGGGATCCGCTGCCATGAGCCGTTGTTCCATCGCAGCGCCTCTGGTTTCAGTTGTCACCAATCTGCAGGCGTGTTCGACGCGAGAGTGTCCAGACGCTCCGCCGCACCGCTTCGACGACATGCCGGTCCTGATCCGGCAACAGGCTGTCATCATGCGGAATCGATGATTTCAGCCTATCGTCGGCGATATCGATCTGCAACCGAACCCTCCATCACACCGATCCGTCTGTTACCGGGTATGCGATGCCCGTCGATCGGGCGCGACGCATGCGTCGCGGTGGATGATCTGCACGATGCCGTGCATTGGATCGACTGCGTCACTGGCGCACGACAAGCCGATGTGCCGCCTGTCGAGCGATCGGCCAGGAACCGCCGCCACTGTTCAAATAGCGCCATCAGGACAAGTGCTTCGGCGATCTGTCCGTAATGTTACGGGACCGTCGCTTAAGACTTAGTTCGAACTTGCGGCAATAGGTTCCAGCACAATGCACGCATCGGTGCGGCAAGAATCGGATTCCGGGGCTTGCGCAACCTTACGAAGCGAAGGTCGTCGTGGTCCGCATCGCGATGCAGCGGATGATGTCGGATTTTCCAGGATGATATGAGCATGCGCAAGAACCTTCCGGTCACCAATGTCGAATATCCGCTCGGCAACGATGCCCTGATCGTCTCGAAGACCGACGCCAGGGGCAAGCTGGTCTATTTCAACAAGGAGTTCGTGGACGCCTCCGGCTTCACCGAAGCGGAGTTGATGGGACAGCCGCACAACATCGTGCGCCATCCCGACATGCCGCCGGAAGCGTTCGAGGATCTCTGGACCACGATCAAGAGCGGCATGCCGTGGTCCGGCGCGGTCAAGAACCGCCGCAAGAATGGTGATTTCTACTGGGTCCGGGCCAGCGTCACGCCGATCTGGGAAAACGGCGAGATCGCAGGCTTCATGTCGATCCGCACCAAGCTGCCCGCCGGGCAGCGCACCGAGGCCGAGCAGGTCTACGCGCTGATCCGCGCCAACAAGGCCCAGAAATACAGCGTCACGGCAGGTCTCATCCGGCGCCGCTCGCTGGCGGATACGATGGCGCGCCGCTTCAGGATGACGGTCGGCCGCAAGATCTATGCCCTGATCGGCCTCAGCTTCATCGGCGTGGTCGGCATCGGGATTCTCGACTCCAACGAAATGACGGCGTCCCTCGAGCAGCAGAAGAAAATCGAACTGCGGCATCTGTCCGAACTCGCGATCGGCGTCGTCAAGGAAGAATACGCATCGGCGCAGGGCGGCGGCGTCGCGGTCGCCGAGGCGCAGAAGCGGGCGCTGGCGCGGATTGGCGCGCTGCGCTACGGCAATGACGACTATTTCTGGGTCAACGACATGCAGCCGCGCATGGTGATGCATCCGATGAAGCCGGAACTCGACGGCAAGGATATTTCGACCCTGAAGGATCCGAACGGCAAGGCGCTGTTCGCCGACATGGTCGACGTCGTCAAGAAAGACGGCTCGGGCTTCGTGCCCTATGAGTGGCCGAAACCGGGTTTCGACAAGCCGCAGCCGAAGCTGTCCTATGTGACGGGGTTTGCGCCATGGGGCTGGGTGATCGGCACCGGCGTCTACATCGACGATCTCCGGGCGCAGAGCTGGGCGTCGTCGGAGCGCGCGCTGATCGCGGGCGCCCTGGTGCTGCTGCTGACGCTTGCGGTGTCGATCATCGTCGCCCGCCGCATCACCAAGCCGCTGCGGCAAATGACGACCACGATGAATGCCCTGGCGCGCGGCCGGCTCAATGTCGAGCTGGCCGGCATCGACCGCCATGACGAAGTCGGCGAGATGGCGAAAGCGGTCGAGGTGTTCAAGAGCAACGCGATCGCCCGCCAGGCGCTGGAGATCGAGGGGCGGGATGCGGAGGCCCGCGCCGCGGCCAGGCGCAGGGCCGACATGCGCAAGATGGCGGATGATTTCGAGAGCGCGGTGGGCGAAATCGTGCAGACGGTGTCGCAGGCCTCGAGCGAACTCGAAGCCTCCGCGGGCACGCTGACCACGACCGCCGAGCATGCGCGGGAGGTCACCAGCCAGGTTGCGGCCGCCTCCGGAGAGGCGACCAGCAACGTTCAGTCGGTGGCTTCGGCCACCGAGGAACTGTCATCGTCGGTCAACGAGATCAGCCGCCAGGTGCAGGAGTCGGCGCGGATGGCCAATGAGGCCGTCGAGCAGGCCGGCAAGACCAATGAGCGCGTCAGCGAGCTGTCGAAGGTGGCGGCGCGGATCGGCGACGTGGTCGAACTGATCAACACCATCGCGGGACAGACCAACCTGTTGGCGCTCAACGCGACCATCGAGGCGGCCCGTGCCGGCGAGGCCGGTCGCGGCTTTGCCGTCGTGGCCTCCGAGGTCAAGGCGCTGGCCGAGCAGACCGCGAAAGCGACCGGCGAGATCGGCCAGCAGATCTCGGGCATTCAGGCGGCGACGCAGGAATCGGTCGACGCGATCAGGGAGATCAGCGGCACCATCGAAAAGCTGTCGGAGATTTCCTCGGCCATCGCTGCCGCCGTGGAGCAACAGGGCGCCGCGACCCAGGAGATTTCGCGCAACGTGCAGCAGGCCGCCCACGGCACCCAGCAGGTCTCGTCTCACATCACCGACGTGCAGCGAGGCGCCGGCGAGACCGGATCGGCCTCGTCTCTCGTTCTATCGGCGGCGCAGTCATTGTCCGGCAACAGCAGCCGGCTCAAGGTCGAAGTCGGGAAATTCCTCGACACCGTGCGGGCGGCGTAAGGGCCGGTTCAACGACTGGCAGGCTTCGAAACCAGGCGCGCCTGATCAGCGTCGTATCGTCGCGTCATGCCGCACATGCGGGGGGGAAGCCGTTGCTTCCTCCGCCTGTCATGACCCGGCGTTGAGCTGACGCAGCTTTCGCAATTCCTGATCGATCCTCAGCTGGGCGCGCCGGGCGGCCATCCCGGCGATCCGGGTCTCGGTCTGGCCGACCTTGACCTTGTCGCCGATCCAGAACTGCCATTTCCAGACACCCGGAACGCTTGACGGTGCTATGTGATATTCCACGCCCTTGTGGTTCATGGGACCGTCTCCTGTTTGGCTCTGCTACACGCAAAAGTAGCAAGTATTTTTACGTACTATAATCCGGTTGAATACGGGTAGACTCCCGGCGTTTGAGGGACTCCAGCGGGCAGACTCGCTTCAGGCTGGGTCTGCCGTTCACCCGTGCGTTTCTCATTCCAGCATGTGAGAAGGTGGCATGCTGCGGTGCACTGCTCAGGGCATTGACCGCAAATTCTCGAATGCTGCGACGTCACGGTGCTGCGGCTGCAAGGTCTTGCGGCTGCGCCTCTCGATCTAATCGATTGTTGAGCAGGATCAAGCCGGGGTTCGAGCCGACCCGCTACCATCCTTCATGGTCAGCCCAACTTTTCGATGTCCGCGGACCGGCGTGGAGGTTCCTCGGCCCTTTGCCGCGGACCCTGAGGCCGACGCCGATCTGTTCGTGTCCCTGCCGTGTCCCGCTTGCGGCCTGTCGCATCTGCTCAACAGATCGACCGGCAGGCTGATGGGAGAACAGCAGGACGACGATTGAGGCTGCCATTGCAGCGGGGCCACGCCATGCCCCGCCGCAGTTTTCGTTGTCGAAGCCGGTTCGCGCCGGTGTCGGCTCGAACCCCTGGGTCTGCGACCGCTTATTTCTGACCTTGCGGCGGTCCCCACTGGAACCAGTTTTGTTGCGTGGTCTCGGCCGGGGGTGGCGCGGTCGGCGCGGCGAACGGGGTTTGCGCCATCGTCTGCGGGTAGGAGGCTTGATACTGAGCATAGGGAGCTTGCGCCATGCTTTCCGAGCGCATCGCCCGGCTGAGATGCATGGCGCATCCGCCCCAATTGTCGGCGAGCAGGGCGTTCTGCGCCTGCGCCATTTCCCGTTGCGCGGCGAACTTGGCGGGAACGTCGGCCATCGTATCGAGTGCGCTTTCAGCCTTGGTCAGATTATCGCCGCTGCATCCGCCGACATGCGCGGCATAGGCGGGCACACAAGTGTAAGCGGCTGCAGCCATGGCGGCTGCACCGAGCAACGTCCTGAGCATCGTTCTTCCCCTTGCTGTTCAGTCCGGCCCCATTGCCGGACCGCAGACAACGCAGACTGCGGCCAATCGACGCTGATGCTCGAATGAATTCCGCGCGATTTCACGCGAGCCAAATGTGATCGGCGCCGTCCGCAGAGCCTCATGCGCTTGCCGCAAATCAGGGAGATCCGCGCCGCGCGAACCCCCGACGTGCACGTCGCGAAGGGCGCTGACGCGCATCGACGTCGGCACTCCGCGCGCAACGCGGGGATGCGGTCCGGTGACGCCTGCGACACCAGCACCTCGAAGTCCGCCGGCAAGCCACGCGGCAAGTTCCCCGCGGTCTTTGGCGGGAGCAGAGACGATCTGCTAGGTTGCGATCTCGGCTCTCTCGATCCGGATCAATCCGATGCATGGCGCTATCGTCCGACCGAACGCTCGCATGATGGCGCGTGTCATGACCCTGGTCTGCACGGCCGCGATGCTGATGCTGTCGTCCTCGGCGCCAGCCGCTGCGGCCGATGAGCCGGATGGCGCCCATTACGAATCCTTTCAACCCTCCGGCGCGGCCGGCGTGCTGCACTATTACGTTTCGCAGACGCCGGGCGCGCCGACGCACGCGCTGGTCGCGATCCACGGCCATCCGCGCGATGCCAACAAGACGTTCGAGGCCGCGATGACGGCCGCGCAAAACGCCGACCGGCTGGGCGATACGCTGATCGTCGCCCCGGTCTTCCAGGTTGCCGGCCCCGAGGCACGTGAATGCGAGACGCGGGGCGTACCGAAGGCCCGCGACGGCGACCTGTCATGGACGTGTGAGAGCTGGCTCGAAGGCGGGCTGGCGAGCAATGACGCGACGTTTGGTTCGTTCGACGCGCTCGATGCCATCCTGGCGGAGCTCACGCGGCGCTGGCCGAGCCTGCGCAGCGTCACGGTCGCGGGATTTTCCGCGGGCGGGCAGATGGTTCAGCACTATATCGGCTTTGCCGCCGACCAGGGCGGCGTGACGCAGCGCTTTGTGGTGGCCGACCCCGGCATCTGGCTCTACTTCGATCCCGATCGCCCGCAACCGCTGCAGCAGGGCCGGCCCGCGGACTGGTCCGTCTGCAGCGCGCCGGATGTGTCGAGCTGCGCATTCGGCTTCGCGCCGGGACCGCCCGATTGTGCCGATGGCAATCGATGGAAATACGGCACCGACGGCATGCCGGCCCATTTCAAGCGCAGCGCCGCGGAGGCGCGCCTGCACTACGCCAAGGCCACGATTCGATATCTGGAAGGCGCGCTCGACAGCGGCGAGGGCAAGGGCACGTATTACCGCATCCTCGACAAGTCATGCGCCGCCGAGGCGCAGGGCCCTTATCGGCTGCAGCGCGGCCTGGCCTATGCCGCCTACGACCGCGCGCGGCTGGCCACGCATGGCGATCGTCATGTGACGCTCATTTCCGGTTGCGCCCATGACGTCGCCTGCGTCTTCCCGTCAGACGCCGCGCGTGCCGCGTTGTTCGATGGCCCATGAGACGAGAAGAGCCAAGGGAGCTTCTTCATAGCCTCTGCAGTCGATCCGCCGAATCAGCCGCACAGGGCGGCCCAAGGCGCATCCGGCCCATGTCGGCGAAGATGTCGGCGCAGCGCGTCAGAGGATCGAAACTACCTCGGGCCCGACGGACGGCCCGCACAGGATCAGCAGGATCGACAGCAACAGTGCGGCTGCAGACAGCAGCACGATCTCCTTGACCTCGGACTGTTCGGTAAACGGGCGCGAAATGGCGATAACGAGGGCGGTCATGAAACACTCCGGATTGGAATTGTCGCTGGTCCATTAAATTTCGTCGTCAAAAAAATGCAGCCGTTGCGGCCGCCGTTCCCAAGCCGATCCTCGCGGGTCGGCCTGCGAATGGCTGGATGCTCTCATAAACAGATTGCAACGCGGTCGACGCACTCGTCCGCAATTAGTTCAAATTGTATCCAATTCCTGCGGCCACATCGGATGCGCCAGGCTCGCTCGATGGCCGAGCGTCGTTGACGCCGTCTCGAGTGCCGCTTGGCCCGGCAGGCTTGATCGCTCTTTTTTTGCCGGCGACATCGCAGGCACGGGTGTGGCGGCTTGAATGTGGCGATCCCGTCAGTATAAGGTCGCCGATCATGGGCATGGGACCGAACCGCGCGAGCCTCGGACAGCGATCGTTCCGGCGAAGGCTGGTAGGCGCGGCTGTGATCTATGCGCTGGTCCTGCAGCCGCTTTTGCTGGCGTTCGTTGGCGTTCAGATCGCCCATGCCGCCGTCCTCGATGACCTGCCGTTCTCCCAATTGTGCCTGCACGGGACCGACGGCAGCCCGCTCGCGCCGGCCGATCAGCCCAGACATCCCGCCGATCAGCATTGCGCATTCTGTTTTGCCGGCGCGTTCCACCTGCTGGACGGCCCGCCGCCGATAACGATTGCGTACGTCAGCTCGGAAATCTGCGCCGAGCTGCAGTCGGCGCAGCCGCTGCGGCTGTCCTGGTTTTCCCGATACTCGGTGGCCCGTCCCCGGGGTCCTCCGCCCGGCGTGTGATGCAACCCGGCCTCAGGCCGTTGATACCTGCGTTCACATTCCCTGGCGGAAGAAATCCCGATGTCACGATACGCTGCCTGTTGCCTTGCGCTCGCCAACCTCATCGCGCTGGCGTCGATTCCCGATGCGTTTGCTCACTGCTTTGTCGGCCCACGGTTTTTTCCGGCGACCCTGGCGATCGACGATCCCTGCGTCGCCGACGAAATGTCGCTGCCGACCGTGACGTGGTCGAAGACCCCGGATACGCCGCCGGCCACGGAATGGGATCTGTCAGGCGAGCTTTCCAAGCGGATCACCGAGGATTTCGGCGTCTCGATCGGTGAGACCTGGACCCAGATCCGCCAGCCCGACGGTTCGGTCACCACCGGATTTCAGGACCTGGAGACGACGTTCCAGTACCAGCTGCTGAAGGATTCTCCGCATGAGCTGGCGCTGTTGGCCGGCGTCATCGTCGACTGGGGCAACACGGGCGCCACCAATTCGGGATTGGGCACCTCCTACAGCCTGGTGACGCCGACGCTCTATGTCGGAAAGGGCCTCGGCGAGCTGCCGGACACGATGTCCTGGGCGCGTCCGTTCGCGCTGACCGGCCAGGTCGGCTATCAGATTCCGACCAGCAGTTTCGATTTCACCCAGAGCGCCTTCATTCCGCAGCAACTGGTCTACGGCGCGTCATTGCAGTACAGCATGCCGTACCTGAAGTCGGAAGTGATCGATCTCGAGCTGCCCGATTTCATCAATCATCTGATTCCGATCCTCGAAGCGAATTTCACGACGCCGGTCGCGAACAATTTCGGCAATCCCTACACCACCACCGGTTTTCTCAACCCTGGCGTGATCTGGGTCGGGTCGTATTTCCAGGTCGGCCTGGAGGCCGTGATCCCGATCAACCGCGACAGCGGCAGCGGCGTGGGCGTTCTCGGGCAGCTCCATCTTTATCTCGATGACATGTTCCCGACCACCGTCGGGCAACCGCTGTTCGGCGGCACGCCCTCGACCCCCCGCAAACTGACCTTTTGAGGCCGCACCCATGCGCATCCCAATGTTTGCCACCGCCGTCCTGCTCGGCGTGATCGCGGGCACCGCCGCCGAGGCTCACGCCTTTCTCGACCATGCCGACCCCCGCGTCGGCAGCACGGTGCCGACCGCGCCGCGCGAGGTGTCGCTGACCTATACCCAGAACCTGGAGCCGGCGTTCAGCGGGGTGGAAGTCACCGATGCCAACGGCGCGCGGGTCGATCTCGGCAAGCCGTCGTTCAGTTCGTCTGTCATGCGTGTCGGGCTGAAACCGCTGTCGCCGGGAGCCTACAAGGTGCGCTGGCACGTCCTGTCGGTCGATACCCACAAGACCGAGGGCAGCTTCACCTTCCATGTCGGACAGTGAAAGATCGGTTGCGCCGACGCTGCCGCAACCGCCGTCCTTGCCAGCGAAGCCATCCGTCGTGCCGCGAACGACCCCTCGCGCCGTGCCAGCTTCCGGCTAGCGGCCGGCCCTGGCCAGCGTGACCGACGGCCGTTCGCCGAACATGCGCTGATAGTCCCTGGCAAAATGACCGGGGTTGGAGAACCCGCAACCATAGGCCACGGCGGTCACCGTCGTGGCCTCGCCGCGCGCCGTCAGCAGCGTACGCGCGTTGCGCAGCCGAACCGCCTTGATGTAGGCCGCCGGCGTGTAGCCGCGGGCGCGCCTGAAGGCGTGAAAGATCGATCGCGCGCCGATTCCGGTGATCCGAGACAGCTCTTCCACGGTCAGCGGCTGTCGCCAGTGGGCATCGATATAGTCCTCGATGCGCCGAACGTGGCTGGTCGTGACGTCGGCGGGAGGCCCTCGCAGTGCGTCGCTGTAGGAGTGGGGGACGGTCTCGAGGAAGGATACGATGAGGGCCTGCTCGATCTGCTCGAGCATGAGAGCTGGCGGATTTGCCGGCGTCGAAACCAGCTGTTTGGCCGTGAATGCGATCAGGTGCATGAAGCTGTCGAAATGGGGCTGGCTCTTGGCAAACGCGGTCGAAAATGCGATCGGCCGGCGCGGCCGCGCGCCAAGCAGCGCCGCCAGCTTGCGCTCGATCGCGTCCTTTTCGATGCGGACGAAAAGCTGCTTGAAATCGGCGCCGAAATCGATGCGATTGGTGCGATCGGCCGGGGTGACGCAGGCCTGTGATGCCGAGGTTTCGGTGGTGCGGCCGCCGATGGTCGTGGCGGCGCTGCCCGCGATGGCGATCTGCAGCCGGACAAAGCTGCATTCGGGGAATTCGACCGACGCCCGCGTGCCGTAGGCGCAGAGCCCCAGCGATACCGCCCCGAGCCTGGCGTGATACGACCGGCCGAAAAAATCCGCCGCCTCGTGCATCTCGAAATTGCTGGCGCCGTAATGCGTCAGCAGCGTGTGCCGCATGATTTCCGGATCGTGCGTGTCGACGATCGGAAACCGGCTGAGCGATGCGGCCGAGGCTTGGATCGGCATCGGATTGATCCTGGAAGGGACAGGGTGGCGCCAAGTTAGCATTCTCGCCGCCCTTCGCCAGGGGCATTGTCCCGCGCCAGTCCCGCGCCATGTTCCGCGCCGTGTCCCGAAGCGCACGGATTGCTTGCTGTTGCAGTCCTTGAGTGGCCGATTCACTTATTGGCGGTATAATCGAACGGCGATCGTGGGCACCGGGCGTCGGCTGGAAATGACGGCATGGACAATTCGCCTGACACGCCAGCTCACTTTCCGCTTCCATCCCCGGGCACCGATTGCGTCTTTGTTCTCGATGCGGCTGGCCTGATCGAAGCCGTCAGCGCGGGATGCTGCTCGCTGATGGAGACCGGCGAGCCGACCGAACTGGTGGGCAGGAACTGGCCGGACATCCTGCTGCCGGAATGGCGCGCGCCGGCCGCCGAGGCGATCCAGCGGGCCTTGGCCGGCCTGCCCAGCCGATTTCATGCCGACGCTCTGACCTTGAAGGGGAAGCTGCGGCGGTTCGACTTGAACGTGCGGCCGTTTCACGACGATGACCGCAAGGTGATGCGGGTTCTGGTCCGCAAAAGCGCCGTCGGCTCGACGACGGATGGTCTCGAACACCGGCTGCGCGAGAAGGACGAGGCGCTGGCCGCCCTGACCGAGCAGCTCGACCTGCAAAGACGCCAGCTCGCCGAAGCGTCGCTATTGGCGACGCATTCGGAAAAAATTCGTGTCATGGGCCAGTTCGTCGGCAATATCGTCCACGACATCAACAACGTCCTGACGATCGTCAACGGCGCCTCGCGCATGCTCGGCCGCGGCGTGGCGCCGGCCGCGCAAGCCGACATCCTGGCCCGCGTCGACCGCGCGGTCGAGCGGGGGGCCGAGCTCACGCGGCAATTGCTCGATCTGTCGCGCATCGAAGGCGCCGAACCGGATGTCGTCAGCCTTGCGGATTTGCTCGGAGAAACCGGCAAGCTGATCGCCTTGCTGCTGGGGCCGCAGATCGCGCTCGAGATCGATGTCGACAAGGGCTGCTGGTCGGTCCTGGCCAGCCCGGGGCGGCTGCAGGCGGTGCTCTTGAACCTCAGCGCCAATGCGCGGGACGCGATGCCCGATGGCGGATCTCTGACCGTGCGTGTCGGCAACTGCCACAACACCGGACGTCCGCCGGCGTTGGCGCCCGGCGATTACGTCCACATCGCCATCGCCGATACCGGTTCGGGGATGTCGCCCGAGGTCCGCGCCAAGGCAGGGCACGCTTTTTTCACGACCAAGCAATCCGGCAAGGGCACCGGGCTCGGGCTGGCATCCGCCTTCGAACTGGCGCGCCAATGCCGTGGCAGGGTGCTGATCGAAAGCGAGGTCGGGGTCGGCACCACGATCAGTCTTTATCTGCCGCGCGCCGCGGCCGAGGGCGAGCCGGTGGCGACGGCCGATGATCCCATCGATCCGAAACTGCACGGCAACGCCACGATCCTGCTGGTGGAAAACGAGGAGATGATCCGGTCGCACTTGGCGGCCGTGCTGCGGCTGTTGGAGTATCGCGTGATCGAAGCCGCGGCTGAGGATGTGGCCTACGCGTTGCGGTCGGGCGGCATCAGGATCGATCTCGCCTGCATCGACCTGCAGCTCGACCAGGGCTCCGGCCTGGGCCTCGCCGGCCGGCTCCGCGAAGCCCAGCCGGATCTGCCTGTCATCTTCATGACGGGCTCGTCGGCGATGCCGAAGCCCGCCAATGCGCTGGTGTTCAGGAAGCCGATCGCCGAAGGCGCGCTGGCCCGCGCCATTCTCGAGAAGCTCGGCCGCAGGCCGGCCTCCATGCTGACCGCCGAGGCGTTGCGGCTGTCGGACCGGCTGCGCGGGAAGATCCGCAATCCGCAGATCCGGCAGGCTTTCGACCGCTGGCGAAGCCTCGCGGGCGGATCCGAGCGCCTGCCGCCGGCCTCCGAAGCCTTCGGATTCGCGCCGGGCTTGACCGGCAGCACCTGCCTGATGCGCGTCGACGCCGATGACGCCGACGCCGCCAGCTTCAGGGTCGTGTCGGCGGGCGCGGCATTGATCGAGCGGCTGGGCCGCGACCTGACCGGCGAGCTGATCGCGGCCGCCGATCATGACCTGCTCGGTTCGATCGGGAGCGCTTATCGCAGGGCGTTGAGGGGCATCGTCCATTTCGATTATGCCCGCTTTCCGCTGGGCCCTGACAGCATGATCCTGTTCGAGCGGCTGATACTGCCATTGTCCGATGATGGTGAGCGCGTCAGCCATCTGCTGGGCCTGATCACCTTCGACGACATCGGCGTGCGCCAACAGGGGAACGACCGTGCCTGATCTCGACTTCAATCTGCCGGACCTCGCAAAGCAGGTCGAAAACTTGACGGCGGACCAGCTCGACGAGCTGCCGTTCGGCGTGATCAAGCTCGATGCCGACGGCGTGACCAGGGTCTACAACAAGGCCGAGGCGCAATTATCGGGTTTCAAGTCCCGGCCCGCGCTGGGGCTCGATTTCTTCCTCAACGTGGCGCCCTGCATGAGCAAGCCCGAATTCCGCGGCCGGATCGAACAGGCGCGCCGCAACGGAACCGTCGACATCGAGATGGGATGGGTCGGCGACTTCGAGGACATGGATCGCGAAATGCAGGTCCGCATCCAGTCGTCCAGCGACAACGGCCTCTGGATCTTCATCCATCGCGAAACCGAATGACGGTCGCGAAGTTGCCAACCAGTCAAGCCCGGCCGCTGCCAGCCGGGCGAGTTCGGTCTGATCGATTGCGCATCGTCGTTTCCGATGCCGGCAGCGAATGATCTTCGAGCGCGAACGCGACCTCGGATTGGCGTCCCGGCGTCCCGCTGCGATCCTGCGGCCGAACCGGTTCGCCCTGCCGACGGGTGTTTTGCAATCGACTTCATGCGTCACTTCCGGAGCCACCTTGGAAAACCCTGGAATTGCTGGCAGATTGCGGTCTTGGTTAGCAGCTCGCAGGATCGGTCGAGCGAACCGAAACCGATCGATGGCGGTCCGCGAAGATGATGCGTTTCGCAAAGGCCTCGACCCATCCTGTGCGCCCCAGCCGTCAGGAGGCGTCCGCCGCCGGCTGTCGTATTGGATTGCCGGCATTCTTGGGCTCGCCATCATCATCGCCGGCGCCGCTGCGGGACCCGTCATGAGCCGCGTCGAAACCCCGGACTACCAGGTCGAATCATCCGCTGGCCCAATCGAGGTGCGTTCCTACGGCCCGATGATCGCCGCCGAGGCCGTGGTCGCGGGCGAGCGCCGGGCGGCCATCAGCGAGGGCTTCCGGTTGATCGCAGCCTACATCTTCGGCGCCAACAAGCCGAATGCTCGGATCGCGATGACGGCTCCGGTGCAGCAGCAGAAGCAGACCATCGCGATGACCGCGCCGGTCACCCAGCAGCGTGCAGGCCAGGGCCCGGGCGACACCTGGACCGTGCGCTTCATCATGCCGAAGTCCTGGACGATGGCGACCCTGCCGGCGCCGACCGATGCCCGCGTCAGCCTGAAGCAGATACCCGCGCGCCGTTACGTCGCGATCACGTTCTCGGGCCTCGCGACCAGCAAGGCCATCGCGCAGCGCACCGACGAACTGCGCCGCTACGCAACCGAGCACAGGCTGCCGACCACCGGCGAGCCGCTCCTTGCCTTCTACAACCCGCCCTGGACCCTGCCATTCCTGCGCCGCAACGAGGTCATGCTCGAGCTGTCCGACATCCAACACTGACCGATTTCCTGGAATCAGCCGACTCGTGCGAAACCTCCGGGGAGACGATGCGCCGGCGGCGACCGGAAGGGATGGAACAGGATGTTGGAACCAGACACGTACCGGACCAGCGAGCGCCTGGCGAAGGCGCAGCTGCCGACCTGGTGGGCGGCGCAGACGCACAATCTCGATCATTTCGAGCGGGCGGGCTTCCCGGTGCGGATTTCCAGCCTCCGCGAGATCGGCCAGCTGCTCGATACGATGCAGGAGAACCGGTTCGACAGCTACATGCGCGAGCTCGGCGGCCTGACCTACAGCGAATATGCCCTGCTGATCCAGGCGTGCCGCGACGTGGTGCTGTTTCAGCTGACGTTCCTGTCCAACAGGCGGCCGATCCTTCCGCTCTCGACGCTGCTGTCATCCTTTGCGCTCTACAGGAAGTTCCTGGCCGTCGATGCGAAATTCCGCTCGGTGCTCGAGATCGGCCCGGGCTGCGGCTATCTTTCGTTTTTCCTGCGCCACCACGCGCCGTTGCAGGATTACAGCCAGATCGAAGCCTGCGAGAGCTTCTATCTGCTGCAGAATCTCGTGAACCAGCATTGTTTCGGTGCGCACTTCGAGGAGCGGGCGCTGCTGCCCGAGGAAGCGCCCGTGCTCAATCATTACTTCCCGGCCGCGAAGCGGCTGAGCCATGTCGAGATATCCCGGGCGCTTCCCCTGCGTCTGAAGCACCCGCTGTGCAGCCACTATCCCTGGTGGCGGATCGGCGACCTCGTCAGCCCGGGCAAGACATTCCAGATCGTGACCTCGAACGCCAATCTCCTCGAATTCAACCGAACCGCGCTGGACGACTATCTGAGCCTGGTGCAGGACGTCTTGGAGCCGGACGGAGCCTTCATCGTGCAGTGCCTCGGCTATCCGGCGAGCGGCACCATCGAATCGCTGATCGACAAGATCTGGGAGAAGGGTTTTGCGACGCTGCTGTTCGTGCTGGCCGGCAAACCCGTCGCCCCGCCTTTGCAGAACGGTTCGACCGAGTTGCAGGCGCTGCTGAATGGAGCCGCGAACGCCCGTGTCTTTGCGGTCCCCAACTGCCTGTTCGTCAAGCCGGGGCATCCGCTGTTCGACAAATACCGCGATCGGGCGAACTGTCACACCCACTTCGTCGCCAACGAGAAGCTGGTGAGCGACGTGTTCTTTGCGCGGCCGGCCGGCCTTCGCATGTACGCGGCGCGCGAGTTCATCGAGGACACGATGGCGTCGCTGCAGGAGATCTGCGCGCCGGGCTGATCACGCGAGGCAGAAGCGGCGGGTGGCAACGCCTCCGCCGTCGCTCTCCGGAAGCAATCCATCGTGCCGCAAGCAATGGACGGATTGCCGCGTCGCCGGCGGCGCAGCGCCTGTCAGAAGTGATAGTTCACGCCCACCGTTGCCGAATGCAGCCGGTCGGTCAGGGCCCTCATGTCGATGAACGTCCCGTGAGCCGGATCCGTCAGCGTTGCTCCGTGGCTGGCAAATTCGTAGTAGCTGTACTCGAGGTCTGCCGACCAATGCGACGCAAAGGCCCACTCCGCGCCGGCCCCGACGGTCCAGCCGAGCGGAGTCAAGGTTGCCCTCGCATCGCCAGAGATCCCTTGCACGGTGAGCGCGTTGTCGATCTTTTCCTGGGTCCACGCCGCACCGCCTCGCGCAAAAATCAGCCACTGCTCGCCAAAGCTGTAGCCGAGCCGCGCCGTGGCGGACGCCAGGAAGTCGTTGTTGACGCTGTAGTGTCCCGGGACGGTCAGCCCGAGCGCCGGGAAAATCACGGTGGCGGGCCGGCTGCTCGTCAGGCTGCTCCAGGATGCGCGGGCCTCGGCCCCGACGACCCAGCTGGGCGCGAACTGATAGTCGCAGCCGACTTGTCCGCCGCCCACGAAACCTGTCGAACCGAAGTTGGTCAAAGGCGCCGACGAACTGATGACCGAATCGGCGCCTGAACTGTCCTGGCTGACGACACCACCCACATGACCGCCGGCGTGGCAGCCGGTCCAGGAGAACGGGATCGCAGCCGGCGGCGCCTTGATCGCAAGATCAGCGGCAAATGTCGGGGCGGTGGACGCAAGGATCGCGAAGAGTCCGGTGACCGATTTACGCATGATACAACTCACATTGGCTCTGGTGGCAAATAATCAACATCGCGCTGTAGCTGTATCATGATGTGGATACGCCTTCTGTGCCTTGCAAAGCACATGCATTGGCGCAATTGCGCGGAAAAAGTGGCTCAAAGCAGTTTGCCTCCGCCGCAATCGTTCGAGATCGAACGGAAGCCGCTGTTTCGATCGCGTTCCGAAGCAATGCGGACATCGTGATGGACGGATTTGGGGATCAGTGCCGGCAATCATCTCGGGTCAGCCCTTGCCATTCCGAGAAAATATTTTGGACATGACGTTGCTCGATCATTCCGGATGTCATTGCTCGCGGGTTGCTGGCAGGGCGCTAGCGCCGATGTCGTGGGCTGCCGGCGGCCGGCTACGAAGGGGGTGCGATCGCTGCGAGCCATGATGACATGGCCGTCCGGCCGGAATCTTTGCCTTGCATCGTCCCGCTGCGCTAAAAGATTGAATTGATGAGTGTTTTTCGTTGCTCGCGAGATGCTAGCAGAGCGCTATGCCAGAGAGAGAGAGAGAGGAGAGGAGAGGAGAGAGAGAGGAAGAGGAAGAGGAAGAGGAAGAGGAAGAGGAAGAGGAAGAGGAAGAGGAAGAGGAAGAGGAAGAGGAAGAGGAAGAGGAAGAGGAAGAGGAAGAGGAAGAGACAGAGGAAGAGATAGAGGAAGAGACAGAGGAAGAGACAGAGGGTGGTGGTGTGGAGTCGCGCGCGCGAGCCAAAACCGAAGCCGGGGTCTGATCGTCGTCGTGACATCGGCCGTCACTTCGCAAGGCATTTCCGCAACCGATTCGGCGCCATGAAGCTGCAACGCGCGAGTGCACCGCTGTGAAGAGCGAGGATTGTCGTGCCGATGGAGGCGACTTTGGCGGCGGCCGGGACTATCAAACGCGCAGTGCCGAAACAGCGGGGCGCAAGCGATGACACTGACACCGAAGGACTGGCAATCGCTGCAGAGCTGCAAGGACCGCGCGCCGCCCTGGATCAAGCTGCACCGCGCCTTGCTGGACGATTTCGAATTTCATCGCCTGCCGGTCGCGAGCAGGGCGCTGGCGCCGATGCTGTGGCTGTTGGCAGCCGGATACGAAGCCGGCGCGATCAGCGCGAGCCACGCCGAAATCGCCTTCAGGCGCCTCGCGAGCCTGGGCCGGCCTGCCTGCGGCCTGACCCTGTCGCCAGCTCGAAATCGATCCGCGCCGTCCGGCGTGCTGACGTACAAGCCGACGCGACCGCGACTTGCAGGTTGGGACAAGGCTGGCGCCGTGCCCACCATCTGTTCGTTCCCGCACATGGTGGGCGCGCATCCGCCATCGCTCTTCGCGCGACGGCGGAAGCTTGGCCCACCCTACCCACGCCGCGTTGCGACGGTGCGCTCAGGCGTTGCGGCCAACGCCGTCATTGCGAGCGCAAGCGAAGCAATCCATCGTGCCGCCGGGAAAGTGTGGATTTCCTCGTTGCCACCGGGCCGGTGCCCGCGCGCCACCCGGCGGTGCCTCGCAATGACGGCGAGGGAGCAGAGTTGCAAGGTGGACGATGGCGCGCTCGCGCCGTGCGCACCTTCCATCCCGATTGCGGCTTGAGTGGTGGGCACGCTGCGCTTAGTCGGAAGTTGCGTGGCTTTCCGAGCCTAAGCGGCTGATAATATTTGCACAACCTTGTTTCAGGCATGTTTTATGTAGCCATGTAATTTAGTGATTTAGCTTGACGAGGTGAGTTGCTCATGATTCAAA
>NZ_JBAURI010000131.1:0-1944 GCF_049581145.1 Bradyrhizobium sp. | reverse complement strand
CCTCGGCCTGCTGCTTGAAGGTTTCCAGCGCGCCGGCGAGCGCGCCGATCTCGTCCTGGCGTTCGCCATAGCCGGTGGAGACGGTGAGATCGCCGCCGGCCACCTTGAGCATGGCATCGCGGATCGTCACCAAGGGCGTGATGACGCGGCGTCCGACCATGATCATGGCGCCGAGCGTCAGCGCGATCGCGCCGGTCAGCAGGCCGAGCTGCAGCAGCAGCGAATGCAGGGCGGCGGCATGCTGCCCGGCACTGTGCTCCTTGGCGGCTTCCAGCGCGGCCTCCGCGACCTTGACCGCCGCGGCCATGCGCCCGACCGTGAGCGGGCTCCACTGGTTGGCGGTCATGTCGGGCTTTTCGCCCGCTGCGAGCTGGTTCGCCAGGTCGTCGCGCAGCTTGAGATAGTCCGGATCGAAATAGGCGGTCTTGATCGCGGCGATCGCCGCGGCGAGCGCCGGCGGCAGCTGCATGCCGGCCGCCGTCACCTGCAGCGCATTCCAGGTGGCCTCGACGCCGCCGACGAAGTGCGTGTAGTAGAGATGGCGTTCGGGCGACATTTTTCCGGCGTTGAGTCCGTTCGAGACCGTCACCGAGGCCTCGCCGGCGGTATTGCGCAACAGCCAGGCGATCTGCTTGATGGCCAGCAACTGGTCGAACGTCGCATCCTCGTGCAGGACGCTGGCGGCGAGTGCCGCGGAGGTCTTGTCGAGCGTGGCCAGCAGCGCCTGCGTCGAGTCCAGATATTCCTTGCCGAGCGCGAGGCGGCGCTGTGCCTTCGGCTTGGCGACTTCGCCCCAGAACTCGCTCTGCTGGGCGATCAGCAGCCTGTTCAGCCGGTCGAGCTCGGGCAGCAGCGTCGGTTTCTGCTCGAACTCCGCGGCCGGAAGCAGCTCCAGCGCGCGCGCCAGCGCCGGCATCTGATCGTCGCGCGGCTGGCGCAGGTATTTCTCCGCGTCACTGTCCATCGGCTGCTCCGCGATGAGCGCCCGATTGGTGTAGGGCCGGTCGGTGCGCAGATTGTGCATCGCCTTGAACAGGTTGGCCGAGGCATCGGCGACCAGCGACATGCGGCTGGTGGCCTGCAGCCGCTGCCAGGAGTCCGATGCGCCGAGCGCCACCGCCGCGATCACGCAGAGCGCAGTGATCAGGATCACCGCCTTGAGCAGCGCGGATACGGTCAGACGGTTCATCATGGGAGCCCCGGGCGAGATCGTCCGCCATTTGGCCGAAAAAGAGTAAAGAGTTAGAGAGTGTTAGCGCCGTACAACTACGGACGTACCGCATCAATCCGATGATTGTCGGCGAGTTCCCGCCAACGGAACCGGGAGCCATCGCCACGCGTTGACCGTTCGACAGCGCGTCGTCACGATGCCTCGAGGGGGTCTTCCATGCTCATCAGCGTTCTCATCACATTCCTGGTCATCATCCTCATTCTCTATTTGATCAACATGTTGCCGATCGACGGCCGCGCCAAGCAGATCATCCGGCTCATTGTGATCATCCTCGGGGTGCTGTCGCTCTTGCGCTACATCGCGGTGTTTTAGACGGTCGATTCCAGGAAACCTGTCGTTTCGGGGCTCGCGGGACCCCAGCGGACGCGCGCCCAACCGCTTTTGATGGCACGGTGGGCGCGGCGCCGGTGCGCCCGGCCAAGCCCACGAATTCGATCTTCAGACAGCGGACACGGTTCATGATCTCGCGGCGCTGGTCGCCCGAGCTTTGCTTGGGAAGTCTTGCGCCTCGAGATCGAGGGCGCAGGGAATGCCGGGTGCACGCTGCACCCGCGGTCTCGTGTGCAAATAGCAGACAGAAAACAAAGCACACGAGCATACAGGTTCAGCGGAAACACTCCGACATTCCCTGCGCAATGGCTTTACGGCTTACTTCGTGCTCTCCCCGGCGATCCAGGCTTTTTTGACACCGTCGCCTTCGGAATATGCCATCC
>NZ_JBAURI010000130.1:0-2572 GCF_049581145.1 Bradyrhizobium sp. | reverse complement strand
CTCCTGCGGGGTGACCGTCGGCGAAGCGAGCGGAAAGCAGATCACAACCATCGAGGGCCTCGCGGCCGGCGCCGTGCTGAACAAGGTGCAGCAGGCCTGGATCGACAACGATGTGCCACAATGCGGCTATTGCCAGTCCGGCATGATCATGGCGGTGGCGGCATTGCTCAAGGACAATCCGAAGCCGACCGACCAGGACATCGACGACAACATCACCAATATCTGCCGCTGCGGCACCTTCCAGCAGGTGCGGCAGGCGATTCACGCCATCACGAACGCTTAAAGGGGAGGCGACCATGAATCAGCACGTTGCACCGCGCCTCGACCGCCGCGCCTTTGTGATCGGCACAGCCGCAATCGGCACCGGTCTTGCGATCGGCTTCGATCTGCCGTTCGGCGGGCCCGAGGCCGTCCGCGCCGCCGACGGCACGCCGGAAGTCAATGCCTGGGTCGTGATCCGGCCCGACGACACTGTCGTGATCCGCATCGCCCGCTCCGAAATGGGACAGGGCACGCTGACCGGCCTCGCCCAGCTTGTCGCCGAGGAGCTCGAATGCGACTGGTCAAAGGTCACCACTGAATTCCCGACCCCCGGCCAGAACCTCGCCCGCAAGCGCGTCTGGGGCGAGTACTCGACCGGCGGCAGCCGCGGCATCCGCACCTCCGAGAATTATGTGCGCAAGGGCGGCGCGGCGGCGCGCGTCATGCTGATCGAGGCCGCGGCCAACGAATGGAAGGTGCCGGTCGCCGAATGCAGCGCCGCCAACAGCGTCATCACGCACAAGCCATCCGGCAGGACCACGACCTACGGCAAGGTCGCCGAAGCCGCCGCCAGGCTGACGCCGCCGGCCGACGTCAAATTGAAGGACCCGAAGGACTGGACCATTGCCGGCAAGCCCCTGAAGCGGCTCGATACCGCCGACAAGGTGGTCGGCAAGACCGAATACGGCATCGACGTCAAGCTGCCGGGCCTGCTGAACGCCGCGATCAAGGATTGCCCGGTCACCGGCGGCAAATTGAACAGCTTTGACGAAGCCAAGATCGCCGGCATGAAGGGCGTCAAGAAGGTGGTGAAGGTCGGCGATACCGCGGTCGCCGTGGTCGCCGATACCTGGTGGCACGCCAAGACCGCGCTCGACGCGCTGCCGATCGTCTGGGACGAGGGACCGAACGCCAAGGTTTCCAGCGCAACGATCGCGGCATGGCTGGCGGAGGGCCTGGAGTCCGGCCCCGCCTTCGTCGGCAACCAGAACGGCGACATCGACGCCGCGATGGCCGGCGCCGCCAAGAAGGTCGAGGCGGTCTACAGCTATCCGTACCAGAACCACGCCACGCTGGAGCCGATGAACGCGACCGCGCTCTACACCGCGGACAGATGCGAGGTGTGGTGCGGCACGCAAAACGGCGAGGCCGCGCTGGCCGCGGTGCTGGAAGGCTCAGGCCTGCCGGCGGAGAAATGCGACGTCTACAAGCTGCTGCTTGGCGGCGGATTTGGCCGCAGGGGCCAGACCGACTATGTCCGCCAAGCCGTCGATATCGCCAAGCAGATGCCGGGCACGCCGATCAAGCTGATCTGGTCGCGCGAGGAAGACATGACGCATGGCCGCTATCATCCGATCACGCAATGCAAGATGACCGGCGCGTTCGATGCCGACGACAATCTGACCGGGCTGCACATGCGGATCTCCGGCCAGTCCATCCTGTTCAGCCTGCGTCCCGACGCACTCGTGAACGGCAAGGATCCGGCGACCTTCCAGGGCCTCAATCCGGCCGGCGAAGCCGCGTTCGGCTATTCGATCCCCAATCTCCTGATCGAGCATGCGATGCGCAATCCGCACATCATCCCGGGGTTCTGGCGCGGCGTGAACGTCAATCACAACGCGATCTATGTCGAATGCTTCATGGATGAGCTGGCGCATGCGGTAGGCCAGGATGCGCTCGCGTTCCGCCGCAAGCTGATGGCCAACCACCCCAAGAACCTCGCGGTGCTCAATGCGGTCGCCGAGAAGATCGGCTGGGACAAGCCGGCCCCGCAAAGCATCTCACGCGGCCTTGCGCACCTCAACGCTTTCGGCAGCTATGTCGCCGGCGCCGCCGAGATCTCGGTCACCGACGGCAACAAGATCAAGGTGATCCGGATCGTCGCCGCCACCGATCCCGGCTACGCCGTCAATCCGGCCCAGATCGAACGGCAGATCGCCGGCTCCTTCGTCTACGGCCTGACCGGGCTGATCTATGGCGGCTGCACCGTCAAGGACGGCCGCATCGAGCAGACCAATTTCGACACCTACAATTCGATGCGTATCAACGAGATGCCGAAAGTGGAATCGATCGTGATGCCGAGCGGCGGGTTCTGGGGCGGCGTCGGCGAGCCCACCATCAGCGTGGCGGCGCCGGCGGTGCTGAACGCGTTCTTCGCCGCCACCGGCAAACGCATCCGCTCGGTTCCCTTGCGGGATCAGAACATCTCGTTTGCTTGAAACAACACACGCGGCGGCTTGACGAGAGCCGCCGCGGCATTTCCGGATCACGCTGATGGACAAGCTGCGCCCGCTGACGCGGAGAGATGCCG
>NZ_JBAURI010000129.1:0-4268 GCF_049581145.1 Bradyrhizobium sp. | reverse complement strand
GGATGATCCTCCTGGAGCGGGAATCAGCAGACGATGCTCGCGAATGTTCGCCACTTGAAAACCCTCTCTCCTGCCCTTGGGTTCCCGGCAGTTCCACCCGGCCAGCGCGGTGCCGCGCCATGCGCGTGGCACGACGAGAGGGCGAATTGCAGCGTAAATACAGCGCTGTCGTCGCGCGACGGTTCGTCAAATCCGCCGCGGCGCGGTGCCGCCTAACGAAAATTTCACGCTAGACGACCGAGACCTTGAAAGATGTCATATGGCGCGGTGCTTGATCGCTCAGCATGCGCGGCTGTCGGATGCATGCACCTCGCGCCACACCCACCGTCATCGCCCGGCTTGACCGGGCGACCCCGTATTCCAGAGGCTCTCGATCGATGAGCGCCTCCGGGATACTTGATCCCCGCTTTCGCGGGGATGACGACTTGAGAGGCGGATACAAATGTCTTCGCCTCGCCCCGATACCGCGGGGCGCACCGCAGCGCCCGATATGATTCGAACTTCAAAATCGGTGGTCCAGGCGCTTGCGCTTGTAGCTACCTGGCCATTCGCCAGCCGAACAGCACGAGAGCCGCGCCGGCCGCCGCGGCAATGACTGCCGTCACGATTCCATCATCGAGCACGAGCAGCACGGCGATGTGATAGCCGACGAACGCGCCCGCCACACCGACAAGTGCGCTCGTGGCGATGGTGCGGATCGATCCCGAGAATTGTCGGGCCAGCCAGGATGGTCCCGCAAGCCGGTCGAACAGCAGGCCCGCGACCACACCGATGGCGAGGACGAGCAGAAACGTGACGAGCGGGTCTGTGACTTGCATGATTCAGGCCGCTTGATGTGACCCTGCAGTGATGATCCGGTCATGGTGATCTTGCAACATTGCCTGCGTCATCGTCGTTCGCCGCCATCCATCTGCTCGTTGCGAATGCCATTCCGAATGACGGTCGCCTACTTCACGCGTCGTCCCTTGAAGAAACCGGCATTGGTGGTGTTCTGCCTGATATTGGCGGTGTCGCCCTGCTCCGCCGTATTGATCGCGCCGTCCTTTCCCGGGACGTCCTTGTCCATTCGGGTGTCGTCACCGGTGCCCTTGTGACTGCGGTTGGCCGGTGGCACCGGCGGCATCTCATTGTGGCGCGACATGCAGATATCCCTTCCTTGCGACTTTATCGTCGTGACGCTTCCCAGCGGCCGCTGCAGGCGATGCCGCTGGAAGCCCCGTTCCATCTGCCGGACCCGGCATTGCCGCTGAGCTGGCCGTTGGCATAAGCGCCGCGAATCGAGACCTTGACGATGCCTTGTCGTCCGATGCTGCCCGAGACATCCGCTGCGCCCGACACTCTGCCGTCGGTGACGGTGAGCGGAAGCTGAACCAACGGTTCGCAATTTCCGGCCCGGGTGAGAATCGTTACATTCCAAAGCCCGTCATAGGGCTGCCGGGCGCAGGCGGGCGCCACCGTGCCGGCCGCTGCAATGATGCCGAAAGCAATGATGCGTCGTGCTGTCATAGTCCCCTCCGTCGTGCTGTCATAGTCCCCTCCTAGCGGCGCGCGTTGGCCTGTGCAGTGACTTGAACAGTAGCTTGTGCAGTAATTTGGCGCACCTCGTGAACGATTATTCCCGGCTTTTCGCTGCGCAGACAGGAGGCGTCGAAATTGGGCCAGATCTGTTGCGAACAATTTCCGGCGATCGGCCCAACGGCCAGCTGATCTGCCTTGGCCAGGGCGGTGGTCTCAACCGCCAGCGCTGGAGGCGCTATGCTAGGCAAGGCAACAACCGCCGCTCCCAGCAGGCTGAAGATTGCCAGGGCCGTGAAGGATTTGATCATTTGGGACTGCTGACTGTGGCTCGTCGCCCATCCCGCTACGCTCGGGGATTCAGTCTGACAACCATTGGAACGATCAAGGGTTCCGCGAAAGCCGGGTATATTTGAACACGCTTTCGTCCGGACCCCGGCCAGCCGGATTCACACGCCGCCGTCATTCCGGGGCGACGCGCCAGCGTTGAGCCCAGAATCCATAACCCCGGATCTGGTCAGGGATTCCCGGCCCGCGCCAGGAGGGCGCGTCCGGGAATGATGAAGAAGAGAGGCGCGCCGTGACACAGCAAGCGCAAAGCGCGGCTACACCGCGCCCGCCTTCTGCGCGTAGTCCCAGGACGCCTTCGCCAGCGGCACGGTGCGCTTGGCGGATTCGATCGCTTTCGCATTGGCGGCGGTGCCGTCGCGGATGCGGCCGGCGATGCCCTGGGTGATGCCGGCGAGCCGGAACAGGTTGTAGGCAAAATACCAGTTGAGGTCGGGCACGGCGGTGCCGGCGACGTTGCAGTAGATCTGCGCCGCCTCCTCCATCGAGGGGATGTTGAGCGCCTTGAGGTCGGCACCCTGCAGGCCCGGCATGGTCCATTGCATCAACAGATAGGTGAAGTCGGCCATGGGATCGCCGAGCGTCGACAGCTCCCAGTCCAGCACCGCCTTCACCCGCGGCTCGGTCGGGTGAAAGATCATGTTGTCGAGGCGGTAGTCGCCGTGCACCACCGAGACCCGCTTCTGTTCCGGCAGCGTCCGCGGCAGCCACTCGATCAGTTTTTCGACCTCCGGAATGTGCTGGGTCTCGGAGGCGCGGTACTGCTTGGTCCAGCGATCGACCTGGCGGGCGAAATAATTGCCGGGCTTGCCGAACTCGGCCAGACCGATCGCCGCCGGATCGTAATTGTGCAGCCGCGCCAGCGTCTCGATCTTGCTGGTGAAGATTTTCCCGCGCGCGTCGGGCGTCTCGCTGGGCAGCAGCGGATCCCAGAACACCCGGCCCTCCTCCATCGACATGATGTAGAAGGCGGAGCCGATCACCGCATCGTCGGTGCACAGCGCATAGGCCTTGGCGACCGGAAAGCCCTGCCTGGAGAGCGCGGAGATGACGCGGTATTCGCGGTCGACCGCATGGGCCGACGGCAGCAATTTGCCGAACGGCTTGCGCCGCATCACATAGGAGCGGCCGGGCGTGTCGAGCCGGTAGGTCGGATTGGACTGGCCGCCCTTGAACTGCAGGACGGTCAGCGGTCCCTGGAAACCGTCGACATGTTCGGCCATCCAGGCGGCAAGACCCGCCTCATCGATGCGATGCCGCTCCTCGACCGGCTTGGTGCCGGAAAACTCCTCGTCCTTCCTGACGCCGTCGGACACGGGTGACGCTCCCTCAGGTTTTCTTTCAGTCCTTGGGGAGCGCCACGCGTGGTACTCCCGTCAGTGATTGGTCGGAGAGTTTGCATACTTCCGAAGTTCAAGTCTGGCAATGGCGCGGTTATGCACCTCGTCCGGACCATCGGCGAGCCGCATGGTGCGCATCGAGGCGTAGTCCCGCGCCAGCCCCGCGTCGTCGGACACGCCGGCGCCGCCATAGGCCTGGATCGCCTGGTCGATGATCTTCAACGCCATGTTGGGCGCTGCGACCTTGATCATGGCGATTTCGAGTTGCGCGGTCTTGTTGCCGACCTTGTCCATCATGTCGGCGGCCTTCAGGCACAACAGCCGGTTCATCTCGATATCGGTGCGGGCCTCCGCGATGCGCTGCTCCCAGATCGAGAATTCGACGATCTTTCGGCCGAACGCGGTGCGCGACGACAGCCGCCTGACCATCTTCTCCAGCGCCTCCTCGGCCTTGCCGATGGTGCGCATGCAGTGATGGATGCGGCCCGGGCCGAGGCGGCCCTGCGCGATCTCAAACCCCCTGCCCTCGCCGAGCAGGATGTTCTCCTTGGGCACGCGGACGTTCTCCAGCAGCACCTGGGCGTGGCCGTGCGGCGCGTCATCGAAGCCGAACACCGGCAGCATCTTTTCCACCGTGATGCCGGGGGTGTCGAGCGGCACCAGGATCTGCGACTGCTGCTGGTGCTTGGCCGCGGTCGGATCGGTCTTGCCCATCAGGATCGCGATCTTGCAGCGGGGATCGCCGACGCCCGACGACCACCATTTGCGGCCGTTGATGACGTAGTGATCGCCGTCGCGCTCGATGCGGGTCTCGATATTGGTGGCATCGGAAGACGCCACCGCGGGCTCGGTCATCAGAAAGGCGGAGCGGATTTCGCCATCCATCAAGGGCCGCAGCCACTTCCGTTTCTGCTCCTTGGTGCCGTAGCGGATGAACACTTCCATGTTCCCGGTATCGGGCGCCGAACAATTGAAGACTTCCGAGGCCCAGCCGATGTGCCCCATTTCCTCCGCAAGCGACGCATATTCCAGATTGCTCAATCCCGCGCCGTGGAATTCCTCGTC
>NZ_JBAURI010000128.1:0-3814 GCF_049581145.1 Bradyrhizobium sp. | reverse complement strand
AAGATGAACCAGCCCAGCAGCGAGGTCAGCAGACCCGAGAAGAACATGACTCGCCACCCCCAATGCGCAAAGGCCTCGCCGGGAAACATCGATGACGTGATCAGGAATACGAATGAGGCCAGCAAGGCACCGATGCCAGCTCCTCCGCCGCCGACCAGGCCGGACATCGCGCCGCGCCATTTCGCCGGCACCGATTCGGTTCCGATGGTGTGCGTGGACGCAACCACCCCGCCTACGAAGATACCCTGGACGAGCCGCAGCGCCACGAAAATGACAGGTGCAACCATCCCGGCCTGCGCGATCGTCGGCAATAGGCCGAAGGCCGCGGTGCTGACACCAACCCCGACGATCGCCGCCAGCATGGCGCCCTTTCGGCCATGGAGGTCGGCGTAGTGACCGAAGATCGCTGAGCCGATTGGACGCATCAGCAAGGTCACCGCGAACGACGCATAGACCGCCGCCAGCGAAAGCGTCGGATTGCTGGAGGGAAAGAACAGAGCGCCGATGACCGGCGCGACATAGAGCAGAATGAACAGATCGAACAGGTCGAGCGACCAGCCCAGAACGGAGGCGATGATCGCGTTGATCATTTGCCGGTTTCCAGCAGTTGCCTGCGTATCCGCCAGCGGCGTACCTAAGGCAGTCACGTTGAATCCTCCCGTTGCAGGTTTTTTTGATTTCAGCCATCCTGGCAGCCAAGCAGCCTCGTCGTCCGGAGCGGCCCAACAGCTGATGTGGGTGTCGGGCCTTACCCGGCGTCGGCTACAATCCGGTAAACTTTGGAGCGCGTTTGGCGTTGAAGGCCTCGACGCCTTCCTTGAAATCCGCCGATTGGCGCAGCCGGCTGTAACAATGGCCTTCCAGCTCGATGGCGATGGCGAGCGTCGAATCCTCGGTGTCGTTCAAGAGCTTCTTGGCCGTGCGCTGAGCCAAGGGCGAGAAAGTGCGGAGTTCATCGACCAGCTTGTCGGTCGCCTTCTCCAATTCGGCATCGGGCACGCATTCGGTGGCAATCCCCCATTCCAGCGCCTGCTTGCCGGCGATCCGCTTCGAACGCATCACGATGTCCTTGGTCCGCGTGATGCCGATCATTTTTTGCAGGCGCGCGGAGCCGCCCGAACCCGGAATTTGTCCAAGCTTCTGCTCCGGCAGCGCGTAGAGCGTTGTCTCAGACGCGATCCTGAAGTCGCAGGCCAGCGACAGTTCGAAACCGACGCCGAAACAATATCCCCGGTTGGCGACGATCACCGGCTTCGCGCAGCGCGTGGGAGAAGCGATATTCCAGGCGAGCTTCGACACGTGCTCCGGCGTGGCTTCCATGAAGCCGCCGATATTGCCGCCGCTGGAGAAGTGCTCGCCGATCGAACGGACCACGATGATCCTGACGCGCGGGTCCTCGTCGAGCGCTTCGAACACCAGCCGGAGCTGATCGCGCTGCGGCATCGATACGATGTTATAGGGAGGCCGGTTGAGAATGATGTCGGCCCGTTCATGGGCCTCGTCGATCTCAACCTGGAAACCGTCGAGCTTCGAAAGACGCTGGTCGGCAAAATTGAACGCTGCTGGCATTTTTTTGGCTTCCCTTGCTTTTTGAGGTTTCAGTCCTGTCCCGCACCCGGCGGCAGCCGGCGCTCGGCATCGTATTCCCCGGCGACCAGCAACCTACGCAGCAGCTTTCCAACCGGAGATTTCGGCAGCGCATCGACGAAAACAAATTTTCGCGGACGCTTGAAGTTCGCCAACCCGGAGTCCCGACAGAATGCCTCGAGATCGGATTCGCTGACGAATGCGCTGCGCTTGACGAAGGCAGCGACGATCTTTCCCCATTTTTCATCGGAAAGGCCGACGACGGCCACTTCCGATACCCCCGGGTGCAGCGACAGGCAGCTTTCGATCTCCACCGGAGATACGTTCTCGCCGCCGGTGATGATCATGTCATCGGTTCGCCCGGTGACGAACAGATCGCCGTCGTTGTCGACGAAACCGGTATCGCCGGTGAAATACCAGCCCTCGCGCAACGACTTGGCGTCAGCGTCGGGGCGGCGCCAATAACCCTCGAACGACTCATCGCCCGCCAGCAGCGCGATGATCTCGCCTTCCTCGCCGGTCGGCGCGAGATCCGACGCCGAACCCGCGGCCAGCTTGACGACCCTGATGTGCTGGTTGATGCCGGCCTTGCCGGCCGAACCCGGCTTGGCGACCGCATTCTGATTGACGGTGAAGGTGTAGCTTTCGGAGCTGCCGTAGTGGTTGACGAACAGATCCGGCTTGAATGCCGAATCCAGCTTCTTCAAGAGGCCATCGGTCATCGGCGCGCCGGCAAAACCGAGCTTGCGCACGCTGGTGGTATTCGTCTTGGCGAACTCGGAGTGATGAACAAGATCGTGGTAAAGTGTGGGGACCAGGTAGAGGTTGGTGATTTTTTCGGCTTCGATCGCCGCAAGGGCCCGCTGCGCATCGTAGCGTGGGAGACATACGAAGGTGCCGCCGATCAACGACATCGAGACCAGCGACCGCACGCCCATGGTGTGATAGAGCGGCATGACGCCCAGGGTGCGCTCACCGCGGCCGTAGAGATTCTGGGCCACATGCGCAATGCCGGCGGCTCGTTCGGCACGATGGCGGCGTGGAACGCCTTTCGGTTTCGACGTCGTGCCCGATGTGTAGAGCATGATCGACCAGGCCTCCGCACCGACGCGCGGGGCGACCTCCGGCACGGATATCTCGGCCAGCTTTGCAAACGACAGAGCGTCATAGTCCGCCGTGACGGCATGGCCGACCACAATGCGCTGCACACCGCGAGCCATCGTCGAGTCGGCGACGGCCTCGGCGGACGCGCCTTGGTAAACGACAAGCTTCGATTCCGAGTTCTCGATGCAAAAATCCAGCTCGTCGGATTTCGATCGCCAGTTGACCGGCGTAATGACAATTCCGGCCAACTGGCAGGCCCAGTGGATCGTCGCCGCTTCCCATCGGTTCTGCAGCACGGTGACGATGTGGTCGCCGGGTCGCAAGCCGATAGCGTCGAACGCCGCGACGACGGAGGATATCCGCCCATACCATTGCATGTAGGTCAGTCGCAGGTCTGCGTCCACGATCGCAATGGCGCCGGGATCACGGGCGACGCTGGCGACGAAGCTGGTACCAAGGTCGAGCATCTATCTCTCTGCGCTGTCGTGTTCGGCAAGCAGTTCCGCAGCATCGAGCGCGGCGCGGATGATCGGGGTGTAACCGGTGCACCGGCACAGATGGCCGCTCAGCAGATCGCGCAACTCCGCTTCGGTGGGCTTTCGCCGCTCGCGAAGGTAATGATCCAGCGACATCAGAATGCCCGCGGTGCAGAAGCCGCATTGCAAGGCATGATGGCGCCTGAAAGCCTCCTGCAGAATGCCGAGGCGACCGCGTGCGGGCGCGAGCCCCTCCACGGTGCGCAGCTCGCTGCCGTCGACTTGCACGGCGAGGGTCAGGCAGGCCCGCGCGATCATGCCGTCCACGTGCACGGTACAGGCTCCGCAGACGCCGTGCTCACATCCGACATGGGTACCGGTGGCGCCGATCTGGTGGCGCAGAAAATCCGTCAGCAGCATGCGGGGTTCGGCCTCGCCCTGCACCGCCGTCCCGTTCAACGTGAACCTGACCTGATGGCGACGGTCCGAGTTGAGGCGTGTCATTGCAGGACCTCCCGGATGAGGTCGCGACCGATCAGGCGGACGAGGTCGCGGCGATAGCGTGCCGTCGCATGAAGATCAGTCCGCGCATCGAGTTCATGGGCGAGGGCGTTCAGGGCGTCGTCGAGCGCGCTGCCGTCCAGGCG
>NZ_JBAURI010000127.1:0-8756 GCF_049581145.1 Bradyrhizobium sp. | reverse complement strand
GCGAACTGCGCGGCCAGCGCCACAAGCGCCAGCCGCGCAAGTGCTTTGATGGATGCGGGATGCGTCACCGCCCCTCGCGCAGCCAAGTGGCGGCAAAGGCGCCGAGCAGCAGCAACAGGCCGATCAGGCCCGCGAACACCGGAAGCACGCCAACGCCGCGGACGACGCTGGCGTCGCGCATCCGAACGCCCATCCAGCCCTCGCCGTGGAACATGCTGGAGGAACGCACCGGCACGATGCGCGGCAGCGCGAGGCTCGATCCGTCCATCACGCGGCGCGCGTCGCCGCCGGTCGCCTCGGCCAGCGGCTTCAGCGTGTCGGTCGTTGAGGTGACCTCGGAGAATTCCTTGGGATTGGTCGGTCCGACATTGATCAGGGCCTTCAGCGTGCCGTCGGTCGCCTGCCATAGTCCAAGTTCGTTCGCCGGGATGGTCCCGCGCCATTCCCCGGGTTCGCCGGCGGTCAATGTCAATTCGCGGGCCGCGCCGGATGGCGACGTCACAGTCACCGGCGTCACATTGTCCGCCATCGTCTGGCGGATCACTTCCAGGTCATGGCCCTGCACCTGCAGCCGCAGCGCCTCTTCGTCGAGGTCGGGCTCCTTCATCAGCCAATGCGAGATCCGCCGCAGCAAGTCGAGATGCGGTCCGCCGCCCTCATAGCCGCGTGCCCACAGCCAGATATGGTCGGACAACAGCAGCGCGACGCGGCCTTCGCCGAACCGTGACAAGAGCAGCAGCGGCTTGCCGTCGGCCCCGGTCATGACCGGGGGCGTGACGGCATTGCGGGTATCGACGGTACGGAAGAACCGGCTCCAAAGCGGCGGCTGGGAATCGGAGCCCGCGAGGCCCCGCGTCACCGGATGGCGTTTGCCGGCGTCGCTGAGCTCGGCGTAAAACGGCTTCTCGGTGACGCCGACCGGCTCGGCCGGCAACACCGAATCCAGTGGCGTGCGCCAGATGCTCGTGGTCGAGGCGTAATCCGGGCCGGCCGAGACCAGAACCGCGCCGCCGGCCCGCACATAGCGTGCGATATTGTCGAAATAGGCGACCGGCAGCACGCCCTGGCGCGCGTAACGATCGAAGATGATCAGCTGAAAATCGTTGATCTTCTGCTGGAACAGCTCGCGGGTCGGAAACGCGATCAGCGACAATTCATTGATCGGTGTGCCGTCCTGCTTTTCCGGTGGTCGCAGAATGGTGAAATGCACGAGGTCGACGCTGGGGTCGGACTTCAACAGGTTGCGCCAGGTCCGCTCGCCGGAATGCGGCTCGCCAGACACCAACAGCACGCGCAACTTGTCGCGCACGCCGTCGATCGAGACCACGGCGCGGTTGTTGATCGGCGTCAGTTCGTTCTCGAGCGGCGAGGCTTCGATTTCGACGATGTTCGGCCCGGCATGCTTGATGTCGACATCGACGCTTGAGGTCTGGCCGCTCTGCAGCGTGCGTTCGCCGATCACCTCGCCGTCGCGCCGGATCACGATGTTGGCGTGCTCGCCGGTGACGCCCTGATCGTCGAGCCGGTAGGTAATGGTCTGGGTCTGGCCGACAATGCCGAAACGCGGGGCGGCTGAAATCGCGATCCGGCGGTCGCGCTCGTCCTTGCGCCCGGTGATCAGCGCATGCAGTGGGGCCTGGAATCCAAGAGCGCTGGCACTGGCGGGAATGTCGTGCACCCGTCCGTCGGTGATCAGGAAGGCGCCCCCCACCCGATCGACCGGCACATCCGACAAGGCCGAGGACAGGGCGCCGAACAAATGCGTGCCGTCGGTTTCGCCGTCGGCCTGTCCGGCCTCGACCACGCGCACCTCGATGCCCCGGATCTTTTTCAGGCTGTCGACCAGTGCCTGCTGCGCCTGCAGCGTCTCCTTGGCGCGGTCGCCAAAATTCTGGCTCGGGCTTTTGTCGACGACAACGGCGACCACCGAGCTCAGGGGCTCGCGGTTCTCGCGGGTGAACGATGGATTGGCGAGCGCCAGAACGATCAGAGCCAGTGCCGCGACACGAACTGCGGCGCCCCGCGAGCGGCCAAGCAGCAATAATGCCGCGATGACCACGATCGCGGCGATCGCAATCCAGAGGATCAGAGTGGGGACGAGCGGCGCGAACGCGATACCATATTGCATATGTCGGCCTTACTGCCCCAAGCGCTCGATGAGCGCGGGTGCGTGGACCTGATCGGCCTTGTAGTTGCCGGTCAGCGTGTACATCACGATATTGACGCCGGCGCGGAAGGCGAATTCGCGCTGCTTCGGTTCGCCCGGCGTCAGCGGCAGCAGATACTGGCCGTCGGGACGCGTCGCCCATGCACCCGCGAGATCATTCGAGGTGATGATGATGGGCGAGACGCCGTCGCCGCCGCGGGCGGGCCGCGATGCCGCTTCGTCGTCTTCGCCCCGTGGTAACGCCTCGACCCAAGTCTGGCCGGTGGTGTACCGTCCCGGGAAATCGCGTAGCAGATAGAAGGTTTTGGTCAGGACATGGTCGCGCGGCACCGGCTCGAGCTCGGGCACGTCGAGCGAGGAGAGGATGTCGCGCAGCGTCTGCATCGCGGGCGTCTGCGAAGATCCGTTTTCGCCAGGCGGCGCCTCGACCGCGTCGCGGGTGTCGAACAAAACCGTGCCCCCCTGCTTCATATAGGCGTCGATGCGGTTGAGTGCGTCCTGCGGCGGCTTCGCCGCGCCGGGTATCACGGGCCAGTAGATCAGCGGAAAGAAGGCCAGCTCATCATGAGCGGGATCGACGCCGATGGGATCGCCGGCCTCGAGCGCCGTGCGCTGCGCCAGAAACATGGTCAACCCGGCCAGTCCCGCTTTCACGATGGAATCCACGTCGGAATTGCCGGTGACGATATAGGCGAGATGGGTCTGCGATACCGCCCGCATCGCGAACTCGTCGCTGGCTTCGTCGGCTCGGGCCAGCGAAGGCAGCACCAACAGGCCCGACAGAATGAGGGCGAAGGCGAGCGCGGCTGGCGCCGTGCGCCGCCGCAACAGGCCCGCGATGCCGGCGCCGAGCACGGCCACCACGATCGCGTCGATCAGGAACAAGGCGAGAGAAGCGGACAACAGCATGCCCCTGAGATCACGCGGCTCGGCGTTGGTGTAGCTGGCGCGCCGCGCATGCAGCGCGGAGGTATCGAGCGGCGCGATGCGGTCGGCTACGGCAAGCGTGTTCACCGCAAGCGGGCCGTCCGCAGGGCCATAAAATCCTGGAGGATGGTCCGGATTCGCCCGGTCCCGGTAGTCGGCGGAGAGCGGCTTGGCGGTCGCTGGCGGTGGTCCGAACGCGCCGTATCCGTCGAGCGTATGCAGCGGCGCCAGGGTTTCCTTGCTCGCCCGGCTGCTGGCGCCAGGAGCCGGTGCGGACGTATAGCCGGAGATGTCGACGATCCGCCGCAGCATCTCGACGAAGGTGCCCGACATCGGCAGGTCCGACCAGCGCATGTCGGCGCTGACGTGAAACAGGGTCACCAATCCCTTGCCGCGGCGTTCGCCGGTGACCAGCGGAGTGCCATCTTCCAGCGAGGCCCAGCTCCTTGTCGCGAGCGCCGCGTCCGGCTCGGCGAGCACTTGCCGGTTGATGGTCACGTCCGACGGCACCGGCAGGCCGGCGAACGGCCCGTCGGCTGAGAACGAAGCGAGATGCTGCGGCTTTTCCCAGGTCAGGCTGCCGCCGAGGGTGCGGTCGCCGCGGCGCAGTTTCACCGGCACGAGATCATCGTCGCCTTGCGCCAGCCGCGGTCCCGCAAAGCGGACCAGCACGCCGCCCTGCTCGATCCAGGCTGTCAGGCGGTCGCGGATTTCCGGCGACAGAGTGCCGACATCGGCCATCACGATCATCGGCAGTTTCTGATCAAGGAATTGCGTGATCGCCGCCTGCGGCGCGGCGCGATCGGCCTGCCTCACATCGGCGAATGGCGACAGCGCGCGAGTGAGATAGAAGGTCGGCGCCAGCAACGGCTGCGTGCTGTCGCTGGTCGAGGCGCTGACGATGCCGATGGCGCGGCGCCGCCATCTCTTGTCGAGCAATTGCACTGCGCCTGCGGAGCGCTCGCCCGAAATCTCCAGGCGCGCGATGTCGTTGCGCAGCTCGATCGGAAGATCGAACGCAGCTTCCGTCTCGCGGTCCTGCGGTCCGAAGGTAAAGCCTGCTTCGCCGATCGGCGACGACTTGGCATCGAGGGCGCGCACCACGCCGGAGGCAATGCCGCTGTCGACACGAAGCACCTTGACCGTCATCTTCGCCGCGGCGTTTTCGGCTGCCGTCAGCGCCAGCGGCGATGCCGTGCCGCCCTCGAAAATCGTAAGCCGGCGGTCGCCGACGATCTTGCCGAGGCCTTCGGTGAATTCCGGCCCGCGCCCGGTGTCGACGCCGTCGGATAGAAAGGCGATCTCGGCATCGCCGGTCGCTTTCAGGAAACGGTCGATGAACGGCAGCGCCTCGACCCGGTCGATCGCATAGGGCTTTGGCGAAAGCTGACGCAGCCCGACGCGCGCAGCGCCCGCCGGAGCGAGGGTGATGTCGCGTGTCGGCTCCGACAGCGGCACCAGTGCAACGCCGCGCCGGTCGCTGTCGGCATTGGCGATCAATTCGTCGGCGGCCCTGATCCTCGAATCCCAGCTGGAGGCCGCACTCCAGCCGTCATCGAGCAGGACGACGAGCGGTGACTTGCTGCCGGCCAAGGCGGTCTGTGGATTCCAGATCGGGCCCGCGGCCGCGAAAATCACCAGTGCTGCGGCGGCGAGCCGCAATGCGGTGAGCCACCATGGCGTCCGCGAGGGGGTTTCCTCCTTCGGCGCGATGCCAAACAACAGCCGCGTGGGCGGAAACTCGACGCGCCGCGGCCGCGGCGGCATCACCCGCAACAGCCACCACAACGCCGGAAGGCTCAACAGGCCGAGCAGCATCAGAGGTTCGGCGAAGGACAGAGGAAGGCCGGCGATCATGAGCTGCGTCCCGCTTTGACACTGGCGCGCGCGCTGCCCTTGCTCACCATCATGCCGCCGTGCAGGAACAGCAACAGTTCCGCGGCCGAACGGCTCGTCGTGTGGGTTGCGAATAGCCAGTCGAGTTTGTTGGTTTCGGCGCGGATCTGATCGCGGTGCAGCGCCACGCGTGCGACATAGTCGCCGGCCCATTGCTCCGCACGGCCGGCGGTGATGACGCCAAAGCCCTCCGGCTCGACGAATTCGATCCGGCCGGAATAGGGGAAGCTCTCTTCCGCGGGATCGACGATCTGCACCAGCGTCCCGTGCGCGCCGGAGCCGGACAGGCCCGCCAGGATGGTCCTGATATCTTCGATCGGTGACCAGAAATCCGACAGCACCACGATTTCGGCAAGCGCTGATGGCACGAACGAGGGCGGCAGGCTGAGCCGGTCCGCATCGTCATGCAGCATCGCCTGCGCCATCTTGTCGATCACGCTGCGGCTCGAGGTCGGGGTCATCAGGCCGGGCACGCCGACCCGCTCGCCGCCGGCGACCAGAAGCTCGGCAAGCGCAAAGGTCACGATCAGGGCGCGTTCCAGTTTGCTGTCGCGCGCCGCTTTCGAGGCGAACGCCATTGACGGCGAGCGATCGGGCCACAGCCAGACCGTGTGGGCGGCCTCCCATTCCTGCTCGCGCACATAGAGATGATCGTCGCGCGCGGAGCGGCGCCAGTCGACGCGTTGCGATGGCTCGCCCGAGACGAAGCGGCGATACTGCCAGAAGCTTTCGCCGGCGCCGGCGCGACGCCGGCCATGCAGCCCGTGAATCACGTTGGCGGCGACCCGCCGGGCTTCGAGCACAAGACGCGGCAGCGATGCGGCGAGCGTTCGACTTTCGCCATCTGCACGTCGGACTGCTAAGGTCTCCCTGGCTTGCGGCTGCTCGGCTCCGGCCATCAACTGATCCGCGTCTTCAATTGACGGATCACGTCGGGGATCGTGCGGCCCTCGGCGCGCGCCGAGAAGGTCAGCGCCATGCGGTGTTTGAGAACCGGCTCGGCGAGATCAAGCACGTCGTCGATCGAGGGAGCGAGCCGTCCGTCGAGCAGCGCGCGGGCGCGAACCGCCAGCATCAGCGACTGGCTGGCGCGCGGTCCCGGTCCCCAGGCGATCAGCTTGCCCGCTTCGCCGCCCTCCGGCCCCGGACGTGCCGAGCGCACCAGCGAGAGGATCGCTTCGACCACGGAATCGCCGACCGGCAGGCGCCGCACCAGCCGCTGCGCCGCGATCAGCGTGTCGGCGCTCATCGATCCCTTGGCCAGCGTCTCCTCCGCGCCGGTGGTTTCGAACAGGATGCGGCGCTCGGCGTCGCGGTCCGGGTAGTCGACGTCGATCTCCATCAGGAAACGATCGAGCTGCGCCTCGGGCAGCGGATAGGTACCCTCCTGCTCCAGCGGGTTCTGTGTGGCGAGCACATGAAACGGCTTGGGCAGGTCATGGCGCGCGCCGGCCACCGTGATGTGCTGCTCCTGCATCGCCTGCAACAACGCGGACTGGGTGCGCGGGCTGGCGCGGTTGATCTCGTCGGCCATCAGGAGCTGCGCGAACACCGGGCCGGCGATGAAACGGAACGACCGCTTGCCGGAATTGCTCTCGTCCAGCACTTCGGCGCCGAGAATGTCGGAGGGCATCAGGTCAGGCGTGAACTGGATGCGCTTGGCGTCCAGTCCGAGCGTGATGCCCAAGGTGTCGACCAGCTTGGTCTTGGCGAGCCCGGGAACGCCGATCAGAAGCGCGTGACCGCCGGACAGGATGGTCACCAGGGTATTCTCGATCACCTTGTCCTGGCCATAGATCACGGTCGCGATCGCGTCCTTGGCGGCGCGGACCTGACCCGAGACCTGTTCCGCCGAACGGACGATCACGTCTTCGAGCTTTTCGACACTGTCCGCCATTCGTCACTCCTTGATCTTAAAGACCCGATCTACAGACGCCTTTGTCCGAAGACGCCTTAATCCGAAGGCGCCGCTCGCGCCGCGATGCCATGGACCCATGCTAAACTTGTGCTAGGGCGATGGTTTTGTTGAGTTAGACTATCCCCACATTATCGGCATTCAGGGATATTGACGGCATCACGATATGGCGACCTCATCGGTGTTTCATCCGTGTTTTCCCGGGAACTCGCGGGGGTGCACAGCAAGTGACTTGCACCAATCGTGCCAAGAACCAGAAGAATCCTGACAGGAATCTTGGCAAGCATCCCAAGCAGGTATCGTGCAACGTCGAGGCTGCCAGAATTCAATGAGAGTCAGGGCAAACAATGGCGAAGCAAGGGCGGACGACCAATCAAAGCCTTGAAGGTGATCAAGACATTGAAGGAATCGCGGCTGTTGCCAAGGAAGCCGCCGACAACGCTGCGAAAGAAAGTTCGACCGGCAAGGGGCTGCCCCCCGTGCACTTGTGGAATCCGCCGTTTTGCGGCGATCTCGACATGCGAATCGCCGGTGATGGTACATGGTTCTACATGGGGACGCCAATCGGACGCCCTGCGCTGGTCCGCCTGTTCTCGACGATCCTCAAGCATGAAGACGGCAAATATTTTCTGGTCACACCGGTGGAGAAGGTCGGCATCCGCGTCGACGATGCGCCGTTTCTCGCCGTCGAGATGGTCGAGGACAGCGATTCGCGTGGCCGGACATTGCGCTTTCGCACCAATGTCGATGAGTGGGTCGGCTGCGATGCCGCGCATCGCCTGCGCTTTGTGACGGCCCGAGATGGCGGATTGATGCCCTATCTTCACGTCCGCAGTGACCTGTGGGCCAAAGTCACCCGCGCGCTCTATTACGATCTTGTTGACATGGGCGAGGAGCGGGTGGTCGATGGTCATCCGATGTTCGGGGTGACATCAGCTGGGGAATTTTTCCCGATGGCGGATGCGGAGCAGGTGAGGGCCGCGCGTTGAACGAGTCGATGGTGAGGATCGGGCCGGCCAAGGATTCGGCCAAGATCAGCTCGGCGGAGTTTTTTGCGCGCGCCCGGGCGCGGCTGCGCTTCGATGTGCCGCCGGCGCTGCTTGATCCCGCAATCATTCCGGAAAGCGGCGATTCCGGCACCGATCGCATGCTCGAGATCATTGCCCGCGAACAGCCGATCCGTCCCGCGGCGGTGTTGATTCCCGTGGTCGAGCATGCGCAACCGACCGTGCTGCTGACGCAGCGCTCCGCTCATCTCGCCGACCATGCCGGCCAGATCGCCTTTCCCGGCGGCAAGATCGACGCGACCGATGCGTCCCCGCTCGACACCGCGCTGCGCGAGGCCTGGGAGGAAATCGGGCTCGATCGCAGCTTCGTCGATCCGATCGGCTATCTCGGTCTTTATGGAACGAGCTTCGGCTTCCGCATCCTGCCGACCCTGGCGCGGGTCAAGCCCGGCTTCACGCTCAGGCTCAATCATTCCGAGGTCGCCGATGCCTTCGAGGTGCCGCTTTCGTTCCTGATGGACCCGGCAAACCACCAATTGCACAGCAAGGAATTCCGCGGCATGGAACGCTCTTTCTACGCCATGCCCTATGCTGAACGGTACATCTGGGGCGCGACCGCGGGAATCCTGCGGATGCTGTATGAGCGGATTTGCCAGCCATGATCCGGCCGGCGCTGACCGAGATCGGCGTTTTCCTCATTCCTTTCGGGATCTATGCGCTGTTCTTGATCGCGTCCCGCAACGGCCTTCTGCTGCAGTCCTCCTGGCCGATCCATCTCGTCGCAAGACTCGCGCTCGGCTCGCTATTCCTGGTGATCCTCAGTTTTGTTTTGCTCGCACAGTTC
>NZ_JBAURI010000126.1:0-4345 GCF_049581145.1 Bradyrhizobium sp. | reverse complement strand
GCATCGATGTCACCGACACCGGCGCGGGCATGAGCCCGGAGGTGATCGCGCGCGCCTTCGATCCGTTCTTTACCACCAAGCCGCCCGGCAAGGGCACCGGCCTCGGACTGTCGCAGGTGCACGGCATCGTCCGGCAGCTTGGCGGCGATGTCACGATCGACTCCGTGGTCGGCACGGGCACGACGGTGCGGATTTTCCTGCCGGCGGCGGCGGTGGATGCCGAGCGCAAGGGGCGTGAGGCGTCCGAGCTCGAGGTCGGCCATGCCGAGCGGGTCCTGATCGTGGATGACGATCCGGACGTGCGCGGCATCATGACGACGTTTTTGGCCGACCTCGGCTACGACATTCGCGAGGCCGCCGACTACGCCGGCGCGCTCGCCGCGCTCAGCGACTATGCGCCGCATCTGTTGATCGTCGATTTCGCGATGCCCGGCATCAACGGCGCGGAGGTTGCGGTCGCCGCACGGCAGAAACATCCGGGGCTGCCGATCCTGTTCGTCAGCGGCTATTCGGATTCGGCCGCGCTGCAATCCGCGGTCGGCGACACCATGCTGCTGCGCAAGCCGTTCCGCCCGGTCGAGCTCGCCGCCGCGGTCCGTTCCGTGCTCGATGGGTCGGCTCGGCCCGCGTAAAAGCTCGGCGACAGACAGGTGGTTCCCGCTGTGAATCGGAATCCCCGGTCGAGGAAGAGGGCAGCGCTTCAGCTTCACCCGGCCAGGTCCTGATCCCACGAGCGCTTGAACGCATAGGCAATCGATGTCGCTCTTCAAAGCGCAGCAAACGACAACAGCAGACGCCGTTTCGCTCTTCGCGGCGCGATGCGCCCGAAGTGATGCTGAAATCCTTGCCCTCGAAAGACAGAGGGCGTGGGGGATGCCGGGCGCCCGATGCACCCGCAGCCTCGTGTGCGCATATTGGTAGTGATTATGCACACGAGTATTCACAGCGGTCGCACCGGAAATCACCCGGCATCCCCGCACGCAATGGTTTACGGCTTATACGCGCTCTCCTCGGTGACCATGCTTTTTTGCCACCGTCGCCTAACGGAATGGCTTCCGCCGACTTGACGCCTGTGCCTTGGAGCGTCGGGACCACACGATTTCGCCGTCCGTATCAGAATTGTTCGTCTACGCGCGACAAGCGCGCTGCAACCCTGATCCGTCCACCGCATCCCGATCCGCGTCCGTGACGATCGCGATACGCCCCTTTGTGTGGAGCGGGACGGACTGCTTATAGGGCTGATTTGGGTCCGGGTCAAGAGCTAATTCCGAAAATCGGAAATTATGGAAACCGGAAATTAGAGCAGGCACCATCCTTGCGACCCCAGATCGTCGCTTGGATCGGCGGATCAAGCGGATCGCGTTGACGAACGAGCGAGGCCCCGATCTCGCCGGTACGGACCAACACAGAGGCCTCGGAACACCGAACGGAAAAAACCCGGGCCGCAACCGCGTCATGCTTGCCGGGCGCTATCGCGACTGTGCTCCCGGTCGGCGCCTGGCAACCCGCAATCGAGCAGCGGTTCGCCGGGACGACTTAGTGAGCCAAACATCGTCACATCAGGAACTGCGGGTCCGGCGCAGTCGTAGGGCTCAACCGCTCGTCCGGGAGCATGCCGCTATCGAACGGAAGTTTCAACGGGCCTGTTGGTCAGGCTCGCGGGGCGCGGCTGGATCGGGAATCAAAGTGACAGCAAGCGTAGCCCGGATGAGCGCAGCGACATCCGGGGATTCTCATTTGCGCTGTTCCCGCATGTCGCTCCGCTCCTGCGGGCTGCTCGCGGTTGGATACGCCGCCCGACGCGTCCGCGATGCGCCCAGGAAAAGAAAACGGCGCGCCTCGCGCCAAGCCGCAGTCTGGAAGGAGTTGATCTCGCCGAGATCAAGTACGTGCCGTTAGATGGCTCAAACTCGCCTGCTCCATCATAGCAACGCGAAATGGATCACCTTTCTGTCTTTTCTCGCCGCCAGCACCTTCTTTTCCATCAGCACCACAATCGCGGACCCGGCAGCACCGCCGAGCACGACATGATGAGTGAGGTGGCCATCGGATAGTGCGGCTATCCAGTCACCACCGGCCCCCGCCGATGGCTTCCTCGCCCGTATCTCTTTTCAACCAATTTCTCCAGAGCCTTGGTCGCTTCGCCGCGATCACCGCAAAAAAATCCCTTCAGGCGTTGTGGTAGATTCCTGTTATCGCTTCTCCTTCCTGATGGAGGCCTTCGGCCTTGTCCAGAAGGCGCTGCTTCAGAATCTTCAGATCGCCGCTGCCTGGGGGGATATCAGAGGCCGATTCTTCGAGGCCGTTCTTGAAGGCTCCGACTGCCTGCCAGTCCTGAGCGCCAGAAGTGCACGCTTGGCTGGGCAATCACGCGTGATCGTTCAAGGGTCTCTCTGGCACTCCATTCGGGCGAGTGACAAAAATTTTCGGTGTCCCTCTTGAATCGGATTTTTTATGCTCCTAGGTCGTTGTCCGCCGGAGGCCGGTTATCGGCTCCGGTCATATGACATCGCGATCCTCACCGGCGGCTCCGCGATAGCTGAGGATCTCGGCATCAAGCTCGAGAATGTCACGATCGACATGCTCGGCCGCGCCAAGAAGGTGGTGATCGACAGGGAGAACACGACGATCGTCAGCGGGGCGGGTGCCAGCCGGGACGTCGAAGCCCGGGTCGCGCAGATCAAGGCGCAGATCGAGGAAACCACCTCCGATTATGACCGCGAAAAGCTGCAGGAGCGGCTGGCCAAACTCGCCGGCGGCGTTGCGGTGATCCGCGTCGTTAGAGCCACCGAAGTGGAGGTCAAGGAGAGGAAGGACCGCGTTGACGATGCGCTTCACGCCACCCGTGCTGCGGTCGAGGAGGGCATCGTCCCAGGCGGCGGGGTCGCGTTGCTTCGCGCGCTGCAGGCGCTCGACGGCGTCAAAACGGCAAATGCCGACCAGAAGGCCGGCGTCGACATCGTGCGCCGCGCGATCCAGGTGCCGGCCCGGCAGATCGTGCAGAACGCTGGCGAAGACGGCTCGCTGGTGGTCGGCAAGCTGCTGGAGCACAACGACTACAATTGGGGCTTCAATGCCGCGACCGGTGAGTTCCAGGATCTGGTGAAGGCCGGCGTGATCGATCCGGCCAAGGTCGTTCGCACGGCGCTGCAGGACGCAGCCTGGGTCGCCGCGCTGTTGATCACGACGGAAGCGCTGGTGGCCGACAAGCCAAAGAAGACCGAGGCGCCGGCCACGCCTCCGATGGACTTCTGACAAGATTTGCGCCCGGCCGGCAGACGGTCGGGCGTCCGTCATCACTGATCAAGGATAGGACCAAAGGAGGATAAGATGATCCTGGATCAAACCATTGGCTCCGCCGGTGTGGAGAATCAGAAAAAAGGTGCCATCGCGCGCCGTGTTGTCCGGGGAGCGCTGACGGCGTTGCTCGCCTCGGCACTGACGCTGCCGTCGCTGGCCGCCTGGGGAATGGAGAGTTCGGTGAAGCAGGCCGCGGCAACATCCGGTGACCTGCTGCCGCTGCCGCCGATTCCGTATCTCAGCTCCACACCCTGGATGAAGTGGAACATGACGGCGCCACCGCTTCGGGTCGATACGCTCATCACGCCGAGCCTTGCCCCGAGTCTTGCCCCGAGCCTTGCCCCGTGGAGCGTCCCGCAGGATCCTCGGAACCTGGCGCCTGCAGTGCTGACCAGCAGCTGAGAAATCCCTGTTCGGTGCAATGCGGGCGGCGCCCAGCCGTGGTCCGCATTGCATCGATGGACGCATCGTTTTCTTTTGCCACGCTGGAACCAAAAATCAATTCGAACGAAAATCGAAACCAAAAAATTTTTGCGGACGCCCTTGAAACTGATTTCCGTTCTTCTAATTCGATGTTTGCCGCTGTTGGCGGTGCCGGGCGCCAGTTCTTGGGTCCGGCAGATTGAAACCGGGCGCCAGACAGGTGTCTGTACTGCTGTCTTGCGTCCCTTCGTACCATCTTGCTCTTAGGAGGACTTGGCTATGAGGACTTACGATCTCAATCCCTTGTGGCGTTCGACAATCGGCTTCGACCGCCTCTTCGATCTCCTCGATGAAACCCAGCACAGGACCGAGGACAACTACCCGCCTTACAATATCGAGCGGCTTGGCGAAGATCGTTACCAGATCTCGCTAGCGCTGGCTGGCTTCAGCCCGGGTGAGATTACCGTGACCGCCGAGCAGAACGTACTGACCGTCGAAGGCCGCAAGAGCGACAAGGACCAGCACGAGTATCTCTACCAGGGCATCTCGGCTCGACCGTTCAAGCGGCAGTTCAGCCTTGCCGATTACGTCCAGGTGCGGACCGCGACGTTCGATAATGGCC
>NZ_JBAURI010000125.1:0-2774 GCF_049581145.1 Bradyrhizobium sp. | reverse complement strand
CAGCTGCATCAGCCCGCGTGCTCCGGATCGGCTCACGGCGCGAGCATTTCCATTGCTCTCGGCCTTCACCACGCTCGCCAGCAAATCCTCATCCAGGTTATGCGCCTGGCCAGCTTCCGACAGCATTTCGTGCAAATCCGCGGAACTCAACTTCGTCTCCGACCGTCCGACTTCCGTCGAGACCGCCTGCGGAGCTAGATCTGGAACCTGCTCGAATCCTGCAACCTCCTCCGGTCGCATTTCGATATAGCTGCTCTCGCCTGAACTCAAATAGACCCGCACCCGCCCCTCGACCTGCGCATGGTGATTGCAATCCATCGCGAAGCCATTGCTCAGCATCACGCGCTCGGCTCCGTAGGCACAGCCACCCATCGCAGTCAATGCCGCCAAGCCAATCGCGAAATAAATCCTGCTCCTCAAATTCAACTCCGCGCCGTTGAAGCCCAATGCTTCTTACGACCGTTCACTTGGCCCCACTGTGTCACAGCGGTCTCCAGCACCACCGCCACGCCGTCGTCATCGTTGGGCTGGGTTAGTCTCCATCCCCGCGTAGTCGCCATGGCGCGCAATTCCGCAGCCGCATTTCCCATCAATACGCCCTGTCCGGCCCACTCCAGCATATCCACGTCGTTCCAGTTATCGCCAATCGCCATGGTTTCCTTGCGATCGATTCCCAGTCGTCCCGCCAGCCGTTCCAGCGCCCATCCCTTCGAAACACCCGGCGGCAGCAGGTCAAGAATGGAAAGATCCCGTCCCGGATATTCGGTCCGCACGCACTCGCACGATACTCCCCACACACTCGCCTTCAGCGCCTTTTCGGCCTTCTTCATCTGGCTCAAACCGCCGGCCACCATCCCCTGAATAGGATCTTCGCCGTCCACCAGCGCATTTTCCAGCGGCTTCACCACTTCGATCGCCCCGCGATTTGCCTCGACCCAAAGCGCAATCCGTTCGTGTGCCTGCTCCAGGTCTTCCACCACCAATTCTCCGCGGCCGATTTTGTCGAATGTAAACACCATCGCACCAAATTTCCGCAGCAACCCGCATACCCCGCGCGCCACACGCGCCTCCAGTTGGCTCCGATCTACCGGATCGCCACTCAAGGTCCGCGTCACTGCTCCATTCGACGTAATGAGCGGCGTGTCCGCTCGCAGCCCCAACCCTTCGAGCAGAGGCGCCGTATAAGCCGTTCGCCTGCCCGTCGCAATCGCTACAACGATTCCGGAATCCTGAGCAGCCTTCAAAGCCCTCGCATTGCGCGCGCTGATGACCTGGGAGAACGTCGGAAGAAGAGTGCCATCAATATCGATTGCTACCAGCCGCACAGAGGGGCGCATATCTTCAAGTTTACTTGGAGCGGGGCTCGCGAAGTATGGACCTCCGGTGAACGAATGACCATTGGTACCAAGTGCCTGGAATTCGTTTAGTCTAGCGGTATGGAGCGCATCTGCACTCAATGCCACGCCGTGCTGGCACAGGGAACAAAAGCCGACTGGTGCCCAGCTTGCGGCGGCGCGCTTCTGGAGCGGCCCGCGCTGCCTAGAAACCCTTCCGAAGATCAGCCGCAGGCAGCGCTTGACCATCGCGGCATCGTCCTTCCTCGCCGTCACTCCGTGGGTGGCATCATTACCCCGCAATAGCGTCTTTTCAAAATCTCAGGATAGCGCGCCAATTTTTCCAAATATAGTTGCAATGAAAATAGTTGACAAGGAAACTAATATTTGCTAACTTCTCTTCATGAACAAGTCCAAAGCCGCGTCGGAGCCGGTCAGCGACCTGAAAAGCCACGTCGGTTTCTGGATGCGTTTCGTCTCGAACCACGTTTCGCAGGCCTTTGCTCGCAAGTTGGTCAAGAGCGGCGTCACCGTAGCCGAATGGGTGGTGCTTCGCGAAATGTACGGCCGCGACGAAATGTCTCCCAGCAAAGTCGCCGATCTCACCGGCATGACCCGTGGCGCGGCCTCCAAACTCATCGATCGGCTCGTAGACAAGAATCTGATTCACCGCGAAGAGCGCGCTGATGACCGCCGCTATCAGGACATCGGCCTCACCGCGGCAGGAGTCAGGCTGGTTCCGTCCCTGGCCGCCCTCGCTGATAGCAATGACCAGGAATTCTTCGGTGCTCTCACCGCAACGGAGCGTCAGACATTGCTCGCAATTGTAAAAAAGCTCGTGCTGGCAAATGACCTGCACAAACTTCCCACGCAATAAGGAGAAAATCATGATCGCTCAAGCCACCAACCTCGAAGCCATTCGCGAGGTCCTCGCAGAATCTCACGAAGGGCAGTTGATCTTCCCTCAGGTCGTCCAACGGCTGCTCGCCACCGGCGTCACATCCTACTTCGTCGATTTGCTTCGCTCGGAGGATGTTGTCTATCTTGCCGATAACACAACCCTCACCGTCAAGATGCATCTACCGCTCGCCCCCGTCGCGGAAGAGTTCTCCAAATCCGTAGTCGTCGCGGCCATTCGCGCTGCGCAAAAGGACGAAATCCGCTACCCCGAATTCATGCGGCAGTCCACGGCCGCGGGCGTTGTTGGCTATTGGGCCTTCCTGACGGGCAAGAAGGTGATCTACTTCGGCCGCAAGGGCGAATTCCATGTCGAGAATTTCCCGGCGTGCAGGCTGTTCCGAACTCGGACTGCGGAGCATCTGAATAGCCGTGCCTGCCGATTCGAAATTACCGGCAAACAAAAAGTGGCGTCGCGTATTCATGCGACGCCTCTCGATACACAATCAAAGAATTAAGGATTTGTCTTGAGCCCTACTGCCT
>NZ_JBAURI010000124.1:0-5036 GCF_049581145.1 Bradyrhizobium sp. | reverse complement strand
GCCTAGGACAGACGCCGCGCGGGGTCGATCGTTCCTATGCGATGATCCGGGAGTCGACGCCGATCGGCTTCGCTCTCAGGCCGGTCAAACGACGGGCACCCCGTAATAATCGTTGAGCGCGCGATTGCGCGTGCTGTCGCCCCAGTTCCAGTCGCTGTCGCTGCGATATTTGGGTGCGCCGCGCAGCTGGTTCTCGGTGACGCCGGTGCGATAGCCGCCGACGGCGGTATCATATTTCAGCGACTGCCACGGCAGCGGATAGTGATCGTTTCCTAATCCCAGGAAGCCGCCGAAGCCGAGCACGGCATAGGAGACCCTGCCGCTGACTTTGTCGATCATCACGCGCTCGATCGAGCCGATCTTGCTGTCGTCGGGGCCATAGACCGCAGTGCCCTCCACCTTGTCGCTGCCGATGAGATTGCCGGTTTCACGTTCGTCCATTGCCATTGGCTTCCTCCATTTGAACGGTGAACCGGACCAACCGGCGCTGAAAACGATGGTTCCTGGAACAGCGGCCGCCGTCGCCCGTTTTGCCTTCGGCAAACCAAGAGGTCCGACATGAAAGTGCGCGACGCAATGACGCCGGATGTGCAGCTCTGCACTCCGGATGACACCTTGAAAGACGCCGCAGAAGCCATGGCCGCGCTCAATGTCGGGCTGTTGCCGGTCACCGACAGCGAGCGGCTGGTCGGCATGATCTCCGATCGCGACATCGCGACGCGGGCTGTCGCGATGGGCCGCGGACCGGATACGGCCGTGCGCGAGATCATGACGGTCGACGTCAAATATTGCTACGACGACCAGGACCTCGAAGAGGTGGCAAGGACCATGGGCGACATCCAGGTCCGGCGCCTGCCGGTGCTCAATCGGGACAAACGCCTGGTCGGCATCGTCGCGCTCGGCGACATCGCGCGCATCAATGCCGGCGATGGAACGGCCGCGGCCCTGCAGCAGATTTCACAACCGGGCGGCCAGCACGCCAGCACCATCAGCCGGACTGCGTGATGCCGTGGACGGCGCCTCGTGCTTGCGGTTCGTAGCTGCCTTGGTGCCTTGCATCAACCTGTCGGCGCGGCGCCGTCATCGTCCGGTTTCATCCCCGAACCCGGCGTCTTTTCCTCGTCGTTCAGCTTGGGATCGCGGGTCGCTTCCCGCGAAACGGATTTGCCGGGGTCGGCCTGGTGGACGGTCTGCGCGCGCGCCTTGTCCACCGGCTGCTCCTCGGCCTTCTGGTCTCTGACGATGCCCTGCTGAGAATTGCTCATCGATCGTCCTCTGATTAATGAATGATGTCGAGCGGCAGGCTGCAGATCGCCTCACCGTCTTCGTTGGTGACCAGAACGGCGTAGTGCTGATTTCTGAGCTCCGGCCGTTCGTCCAGCACGCGCCGCGCCAGCAGGTCTGCGGTGTCCATCGCCTCGATATCGTCGGGCAATTCGGCATCGCCCTTGTCCAGCGCGGACCTGGTGTTGATGAGATCGAAATGATAGAGCGGCATGACGCCCTCCAGCCGCGCGCCTGACGCCGGCCCGTTTGCAATTGCTCGCGCCGCCGGCGATCGTGGCAGGCCGCGCAAGCTTTCCAAATGACGCTCCAGCCGGCTCAAGGTTCCATTGCCGTCATTTTGTCGCAACGGATGCGGCGCCGGGCATGCACCCGAGCGGGCGGGCGTACGCGCCGAGCAACGTTTGGCCCGGTCGGTCGTTGACCTCGCTCAACAGATGAGAAGCGGGTGGCAATGCTTTGATGTCCCGCCGACAGGTTGCGGGGCCGGCGCGACATTGGCGGCGGCTCCGCTCGCTTCCTCAACGGCGAAAGGAACGAGGCGATGGCCGCGCAGGAACTCACCAACCCAACCGACAAGTACCCCAAGCCGCCCTACAACAAGCAGTCGCAGCCTTGGCCGGGGCTTGCCAGCAAGATGGACCCTCCCCCCGACCATGGTGAGACCAGCTATCGCGGCTCCGGCCGCCTTGCCGGGCGCAAGGCGCTGATCACCGGCGGCGATTCCGGCATGGGCCGGGCCGCGGCGATCGCCTTTGCGCGCGAGGGCGCCGATGTCGCGATCAACTATTTTCCGACGGAAGAGCCGGACGCGCAGCAGGTCATCGCCCTGATCCGAGCGGAACAACGGACCGGGCTCGCGATTCCCGGCGATCTTAGGGACGAGAAATTTTGCCAGGAGCTGGTGCGGCGCGCGGTCGAGGGACTCGGCGGCCTCGACATCGTCGTCAGCAATGCCGGCCGGCAGCAGGCGCGGGACTCGATTCTCGATCTCACCACCGAGGATTTCGACGCGACGATGAAGACCAACATCTACGCGCCGTTCTGGATCATCAAGGCGGCGTTGCCGCACCTGAAGCCCGGTTCGGTGATCATCGGCACCGCATCGGAGCAGGCTTATGATCCCTCGCCGGACCTCTATGATTATGCGCAGACCAAGGCTGCGACGATGAACTACGTCAAGTCGCTCGCCAAGCAGCTCGGGCCGAAGGGCATTCGCGTCAACGCGGTCGCTCCGGGGCCGATCTGGACACCGCTGCAGGTCTCGGGCGGCGCGTCGATGGCGAAGCTCGAGAAGTTCGGCAGCCAGACGCCGCTCGGCCGCGCCGGACAGCCCGCGGAGCTGGGCTCGATCTACGTGCAGCTCGCTGCAGCCGACGCCAGCTACGCCAATGGGCAGGTCTACGGCTCCGCCGGCGGCTCGGGCCAGCCGTAGCGGCGGAGGAACGACCGCTCGCAAATGCCAAATGCCTCGCAAATGCCGGATGCACTGGGTGGCGTCGCGACTTCCGCGACGCCGCCTTGCGCGGGCCCGCGGCACAACGTGGGTTCTAGATCTGCGAAAGCGGTTGTGAGACCAACGATGTCTCGGTTTTCACCTGCCGGATCGTCGTCAACGCCGCGATCGTCGCTGCGACGCCAAAAGCGACCACCAACGCAATGAGAACTTGCCGCGCACCCATCATCCAAACTCCCGCGTTCTGGCCGGCAACGGCGACACCTCCCCATCAAGCCAATCCTGCTCGTTGGCCAGGGCCGTCCAGGCCCGCGCCATCCGGCGATAGCGCCTGAAGGCCGGCCGGCCTTCGGCCCGCTCCGCCAATTGCAGGCAGTTTTCAGCGTTCTCGCGGAAGAGGTCTGATTGCTTCATGCTTCAAAGGTGGGGCGATGGGGCAAAAACTCAATAAAGTGTTACACGATGTTAATGGGGGAACCTCTGCGTACGGCTCGTCATTGAACCATATGCGTGCAGCACTCGCCGTCATTGTTCTGGTCACCGCCACTGCGGCATTCGCCGACAGCGAGACGCCGGGCGCAACGACCGGTCGGACGCCTGCGGGCGCGGATGTGATCGCCGAGCTGTACCAGTTCGATCTGTTCGAGCAGAACGCGATCGACGGCGCCGATCTCCACGGCAACGAGGAAGTCAGGAACTTCGCAGTCGCCCACGCCGATGCGGCGGCCAAGCGCGACAAGGCGCTGGCCGAGCTTCAGAGACAGACCCCCATCGATGTGAACTTCGACGACAAGGCCGCCGGCATCGGCGCGGATCGCACCGCCAGCCTGGATGAGTCGGAAGGCCCGGCCTTTGTCCGCCAGTTCTACCAGGCCCAGGTGGCCGCCTATCAGTCGGCCCTCGCTTTGCTGGAGCGCTACCTGCAAGCGCCCGACAATGACAAGGTTCGGTCATTCGCGAGCAACCAGCTGCCGGGCTTCCGGGCCGGCCTGCAGGATGCCCAGGACGCCCTGACGGACAAATAGACGCCCTGACGGACAAACAACGTTCTCCGACCCTCGAGCGAACGTCCTGGTCGGTGCGGGCTCCATCGTCCAACATGGAGAATCCGGCCGAAAAATCGTTTGCGCCCCGGAACGAAATGGCGGCCACCGGGTTGGGTTACTCGGTCCGTGCCGAACGGTTCCATATCCGCCGATTTTTTTGTTCCTTGCTTGCTTTGGCATTGAGCCAAAGCTTCTATGCGGAAGATCGTCGTCCGATGACGGGATTCGGCAGCGCAACTGCTGGGGGAATTGATGACTGACGTCGATGCTGGGGCCAAGGCTGCGCCTGCCCGCGCCGCCACCAAACGCGCGACCAACGGCGCATCGAGGCCGGATCAGCGCCAGGATCTGTTGCACGCGCTGCAGGCGATGCGCAGCGGCGACTTCTCGGTCCGGATGAGCGGCGACTATCTCGGCATCGAGGGCAAGATCGCCGACACCTTCAACGAGATCATCGCCGCCAACCAGCGGATGGCGCAGCAGCTCGAGCGCGTCGGCCAGGTGGTGGGGCGCGAAGGCAAGACCCGGCAACGCGTCAAGTTCGGCCTGGCCAGCGGCTCCTGGGCCGACATGGAGGGCTCGGTCAACACGCTGATCGACGACCTGTTGTGGCCGACCCGCGAGGTGACGCGGGCGGTCGCCGCGGTGGCGCAGGGCGACCTGCTGCAGACCGTGCAGCTCGATGTCGACGGCCGGCCGCTGGCCGGCGAATTCCTGCAGTCCGCCACCATCGTCAACACGATGATCAAGCAGCTCGGCGTGTTCACCTCGGAGGTGACGCGCGTCGCCCGCGAGGTCGGCAGCGAGGGCAAGCTCGGCGGCCAGGCCCAGGTCCCGGAGGTGACGGGGGTCTGGAAGGATCTGACCGAGAGCGTCAACTCGATGGCCAACAACCTGACCGGCCAGGTCCGCAACATCGCCGAGGTGACGATCGCGGTGGCTAACGGCGACCTGTCCAAGAAGATCACCGTCGACGTGCGCGGCGAGATCCTGCAACTGAAGGAAGCCATCAACACGATGGTCGACCAGCTGCGCTCCTTTGCCTCCGAAGTCACCCGCGTCGCGCGCGAGGTCGGCACCGACGGCAAGCTGGGCGGCCAGGCACAGGTGCGCGAAGTCACCGGCGTGTGGAAGGACCTGACCGAGAGCGTCAACTCGATGGCGTCCAACCTGACGGCACAGGTGCGCAACATCGCCGAAGTGACCATCGCCGTCGCCAACGGCGACCTGTCGAAAAAGATCACGGTCGA
>NZ_JBAURI010000123.1:0-16501 GCF_049581145.1 Bradyrhizobium sp. | reverse complement strand
CCTTCGCGGTGAAGGCCTTGTTGATGGCGATGTCGATGCTGCCAAGCCACGCCCCATCCATGCGCACGAATGCCGTCAGGTCGGCGCCGACATCGACGACCGCGATATTCATCGGCTGGCCGATTTGCTTCGCCTTCACGATCCCCGCTTCAATGATCCTTTGCGCCTTTTCCATTGTCATCATCGCAGTCGAACTCCTGATTGAGGACAGTCCGGTCGCCTTCCAAGCCGTCTTGCTCCGGTCGGCCAATGCATCGTGCTGAGGCAGGTGTGCGCTGCGTTCCGCCGATACCATTAAATTTTATTTTAGAATGCACCGCGGTGCGGCCGCGCGCGAAGCATTTGCAACGAAAAGCGGCTGACCGAGGAACGAGGGAAGCGCAGCCTTAAGGAGCTGATCCGTCACGCCAGCGGATTGCTCGACTAGCCCATCAAAACCGATCACCCTTGATAAACAGCTTCATGTCCCAGCGAACGGCGTCGGCGTTCCGCCCCCTCGGTCAGGCCATATCGACGTTGCGGCTCTCTTTCTGGTAACGCTCAGGCGTCGCGGTATCGCCGAGCACGCACATTCATTCACGAGGCGCACAAGCTGCCGGTGGTGCTGGGCCCCCGAGGAAGTGGCGCGGCTACTCGATGCGGCACCCGGCCTCAAATACAAGGCGGCGCTGAACGTAGCCTGCGAACGCCAAATCTCAAGTCACGTTGAGTGTGCGATCATCGGTTACGGCACAACCGCCCCACGCAAAGGGCGGCTTCAAGACTGTTCGGGAAGGGTTCTTCGATGAAAAGCCAACCATCTTGATATCGAAAGATATTCCGCGGCCGTCCGAGTTTCGTCGCCATTCCAACGGCACGGCAGTCACTTCAGTACAGAACTTGACACCTTTGGACCAAGTGTCGTTTCTTAAGCAAAGCTAGAGTAGTCCTCCTGGAAGGAGGTCCTCGTGAATGAGCTCTTGGGCTACGTATTCTCGCCGCTGCGGGAGGGAGGCATCTCCCTCTACCGCGGCTCCGGAGACGGCCTGGCACCGATCCTGCTCGTTGCCGCGGAAGACGCCTCCCCTGAGCGGCTTGAACACGAATATGCGCTCAAGTCCGAACTTGACGCTGGCTGGGCAGCGCGACCGGTCGCGCTGACGCACGACAACGGCCGCATGACGCTGGTGCTCGAGGATCCCGGCGGTACGCCGCTCGATCGGCTGCTTGGCCGGCCACTGGACGTATCGCATTTCCTGCACATTGCGATCCCTCTCGCGGTGGCGATTCGCCAGATTCATGAGCGTGGTCTCATCCACAAGGACATCAAGCCTGCAAATATCCTGGTGGATGCGGCAAGCGGCGGCGTGTGGCTGACGGGGTTCGGCATTGCCTCGCGTCTGCCGCGCGAGCGCCAGGCTCCCGCCCCGCCGGAGGTGATCGCCGGCACGCTCGCCTACATGGCGCCGGAACAAACCGGCCGGATGAACCGCTCGGTGGACTCCCGGAGCGATCTCTATTCTTTAGGAGTCACCTTCTACGAAATGTTGACGGGGCGGCTCCCCTTCGCTGCCGCCGATCCGGTGGAGTGGGTGCACTGTCATGTCGCGCGGCAAACGACACCGCCGGATGAGCGGGTCACGGGCATCCCGGGACCGCTCTCGGCAATCGTGATGAAGCTCCTCGCCAAGATTGCCGACGAACGCTACCAGACCGCCGCGGGCATTGAGGCCGATCTGCGGCGCTGCCTGGCGGAATGGCAGTCGCACGGTCGGATCGACTCGTTCTCGCTTGGCGCTTCCGATTTATCGGATCGTCTGCTGATCCCGGAGAAGCTTTACGGCCGCGAGCGCGAGATCGAAGCGCTGCTCGATTCTTTCAACCGCGTCGTAGCCGACGGCACGCCGGAGCTCGTGCTCGTCTCTGGCTATTCCGGGATCGGCAAGTCCTCGGTGGTAAACGAGCTGCACAAGGCGCTCGTCCCGCCGCGTGGGCTGTTCGCGGCCGGCAAGTTCGACCAATACAAGCGCGACATCCCATACGCCACGGTGGGCCAGTCCCTGCAGAGCCTGGTCCGCTCGCTGCTCAGCCAGAGCGAGGCCGAACTTGGCCGCTGGCAAACCTCCCTCATCGATGCGCTGGGCCCGAATGGTAAGCTCATGGTCAACCTCGTTCCCGAACTGGAGCTTATAATTGGCAAACAGCCACCGATCGCGGACCTGCCACCGCAGGAAGCGCAGAACCGCTTCCAGATGGTATTCAGGCGGTTCCTAGGGGTGTTCGCGCGAAAGGAGCATCCGCTCGCGCTGTTCTTCGATGACCTGCAGTGGCTGGATGCAGCAACGCTCGACCTCCTCGAGCATCTGGTCACGCACTCCGAAGTGCGGCACCTGCTGTTGGTCGGCGCCTACCGCGACAATGAGGTCAGTCCCGCGCACCTGCTTCGGCGAACGCTGGAAGCGATCCGCACAGCCGGAGCGCGAGTCCAGGAGATCGTACTGGCACCCCTCGAGTCCGACGATGTGGGCCGGCTCATCGCTGACGCGCTCCACTGCAAGCCGGAGCGCGCACGGCCCTTGGCGCAACTGGTGCAGGAGAAGACCGGCGCCAATCCGTTCTTCGCGATCCAGTTCTTGACTGCGCTGGTCGAAGAGGGGCTGCTCGCGTTCGACCCGGTCACGCGGGCGTGGCAATGGGACATGAATCGCATCCGGGCTAAGAGCTATACCGACAACGTGGTGGATCTCATAGCCGGGAAGCTGAAGCGGTTTTCCATCACCACTCAGGAAGCCCTGAAACAGCTCGCCTGCCTGGGCAACGTCGCCCCGATCGCAACTCTGGCCCTGGTTCTCGGGACAACGGACGAGGCGGTGCCCGCGGCACTCTGGGAAGCCGTTCGCGCCGGACTCGTCTTTCGCGAGGACAGCGCCTACAAATTTCTGCACGACCGGATCCAGCAGGCGGCTTATTCGCTGATTCCCGGAGGACAGCGGGCCGAAGTCCACCTGCGCATCGGCCTCGTACTGCTCGCGAGCATGACGCAGGACGATCTCGCCGAGCATCTGTTCGATGTCGCAAACCAGCTCAATCGGGGCGCCGGGCTGCTGGTCGACCGGGACGAGAAAGCGCAGGTGGCGACGATCGACTTGCGTGCCGGGCGAAAGGCCAAGGCATCGGCGGCCTATGCGTCGGCGTCCACGTATTTAGCGGCCGGCATGGCGCTGTTGGACGAAAGGGATTGGGGTAGCCGGTACGAGTTGACGTTGAGCCTCTGGCTGGAACGTACCGAATGCGAGTTCCTGACCGGTAACTTTGACATAGCAGAGCAACTAATTGGGGAACTGTTGGAGCGCGCGGCGTCGAAAGTCGACCGGGCGGCCGTCTACCACCTGAAGGTCGATTTCCATGTCATTAAGTCGCAAAAGCAGCAGGCTGTGGCCAGCGCGCTCGCGTGCCTGTGCCTGTTTGGCATTGACCTCCCGGCACACCCGAGCTGGGAACAGGTCCAGGCTGAATACGAGACGGTCTGGCAGACCCTCAAGGGGCGCCCGATCGAGAGCCTGCTCGATCTGCCGCGGATGACCGATCCGGAACTGCAGGCCGCCATGCAGGTGTTCTCGGTCCTTACTCCTGCCGCCTACTTTACCGACTTTCACTTCTTTTGCTTGTTCGCGTGCCGCATGGTGAGCATCAGCATGCAGCACGGGATTAGCGGCGCTTCCGCGCACGGCCATGCTCTTCTCGGGTTTATCCTCGGCCCGGTCTTCCACCGGTACGGTGAGGGTTATCGTTTCGCCAAGTTGGCATGCGACCTTGTCGAGAAACACGGCTTTATCGCCTACCAGGCGAAGGCCTACCGTGTGACGACAAGGGTTGCCTTCTGGACGCAGCCGATTGCGACCGTGATCGATTTCAATCGGGCGGCTTTTCGCACCGCGATCGAGACGGGCGATCTGACCTCCGCTTGCTTCAGCATGGACCGATCCGTCACGGTCCTTATACTGCGGAGCGATCCGCTCGACGCGGTGTGGCGCGAGTCGGAGAAGAGCCTGGACTTCGTCCGGAAAGCCGGGTTCCGCGACATGGCGGATGCCATCGTCAGCCAGCAACGCTTCATCGCGACCATGCGGGGCCGCACCGCAACGTTCTCCACCTTCAGCGATGCGCAGTTCGACGAGGCGACATTCGAGGCGCAGCTGACGGGGGAACGGATGACCTTGATGGTCTGCTGCTTTTACTGGATCCTTAAACTGAAGGCGCGGTTCCTGTCAGGCGACTACGCCGAGGCTCTCGCGGCAGCCGACAAGGCGAAGCCGCTCCTTTGGGCCGCAGCCGCTCAGATCCAGTCACTCGACTACTTCTATTATGCGGCGCTGACGGTGGCGGCACTCTATGAGGAGGCTTCTGACGACGAGCAGACTGGGTGGCGCGACCTCCTGACGACGCACCGCGAACAGCTGCGCGAGTGGGCCGACAACTATCCACCGACGTTCGGTGACAAATACACGCTGGTGGCGGCCGAGATCGCGCGCCTCGAAGGGCGAGACCTCGACGCCATGCGCCTGTACGAGCAGGCTATTCAGTCGGCTCGCGAGCACGGTTTCGTGCAGAACGAAGGCCTGGCCCATGAGTTGGCCGCGCGGTTCTATGGCGCGCGCGGCGTCGAAACGATCGCCCGCGCCTGTCTGCGAAGCGCGCGGCACTGTTATCTCCGCTGGGGCGCGTTCGGCAAGGTGCGACAACTCGAACAGCTCCACCCGCATCTGCGCGACGCGCCAGTCCTTGCATCTCCTACCGCTACGATCGGCGCACCCGTCGAGCAGCTGGATGTCGGGACGGTGGTCAAGGCATCGCAGGCGTTATCCAGTGAGATCCTGCTCGACAAGCTCCTCAAGACATTGCTGCGGATCGCGGTTGAACATGCCGGCGCCGAGCGTGGTCTGCTTATCCTGTTCGAAGGCGACAAGCCACAGACCGCGGCGGAAGCGATGACCGGCCGCGGCCAGGTCGAGGTTACGCTGCGCCAGACGCCGGTGTCATCGGCGGAGCTTCCCGAATCCATGCTCCAATATGTGATCCGGACCCGTGAAAGCGTGATCCTCGATGACGCCTCGGCGGAGAATCCGTTCTCGCCGGATGAGTACATCTGTCAGAAGCGCGCCCGGTCGGTCCTCTGCCTGCCTCTGGTGAAGCAGGCCAAGCTGATCGGGGCGCTCTATCTCGAGAACAAGCTGGCATCGCACGCATTCACGCCGACGCGGATCTCTGTACTGGAACTGCTGGCGTCGCAAGCGGCGATCTCTCTGGAAAACGCCCTTCTGTACAACGCTCTCGAGGAACGGGAGGCGAGGATCCGCCGCCTGGTCGACTCGAACATCATCGGCATCATGATCGGGGATGCTCACGGCCGGATCATCGAAGCCAATGAGGCCTTTCTCGACTTGTTGGGCTACGGTCCCGAGGACCTTGTCTCGGATCGGATAAAGTGGACGAAGCTGACGCCTCCCGAGTGGGCCGCCGCCGACCAGGTTGCAATAGCCCAGCTGGGCGCGACCGGGACCTGCAAGCCGTACGAGAAGGAGTACTTCCGCAAGGATGGCAGCCGCGTGCCGGTTCTGGTCGGAGGAGCCTTTTTTGAGCAGAAACGAGAGCAGGGCGTTGTCTTTGTCATCGATATGACGGAGCGCAAGCGGGCCGAAGAAGCGCTCCGCGAGAGCGAGGAGCGCTTTCGGGACTATGCCGAAACGGCCTCAGACTGGCTCTGGGAAACCGGACCAGATCACCGGACCATCAGCATATCGGAGCACGTCGACGCGGTTGGCATCGTGCCCTCACGGGTACCCGGGGTAATTCGCTGGGAAATTGCAAGCGATGTCGAATCCGAACCCGAAAAATGGCGACTACATCGGGAGACGCTCGATAAACGTCAGCCATTTCGTGATTTCGTCTATAGCACCTTAAACGAGAACGGATCTCCAGTATATGTTCGAGTAAGCGGCAAGCCGGTGTTCGATGCAAAGGGAAACTTTCTCGGCTATCGAGGCACCGGCGCCGATATTACTCCAATCATCCGTGCAGATCACGCCGAAGAGGCGCTGCGCAAAGCGCAGCTGGAACTCGTACATGCTAATCGCGTCACCACGATGGGTCAGCTCACGGCCTCGATCGCTCATGAAGTGAGGCAACCTATCGGCGCCACCGTCACCAACGCGCAAGCCGCCTTGCGCTTCCTCGGCGCCGAGGTGGTCGATATGACCGAGTTGCGGGAAATCCTTATTGACATCGTCAAGGACGGAAATCGCGCCGGCGAGGTGATCGGCCGGATCAGCGCTCTCACCAAGAAAACGCCGCCGCGCAGGGACGATCTGGAAATCAACGGAGCGATCCGTGAGGTCGTCGAATTCACCCGGGGAGAAGCACTGAAGAACCACGTCTCGGTGCACACCGAGCTCGCCGAAAGCCTGCCGCTCGTTCGGGGAGATCGAGTCGAACTGCAGCAGGTGATTCTCAACCTGATCATCAACGGCATTGAAGCCATGCAATCGGTCGACGATCGGCCACGCGAACTCGTGATCCGATCCGTTCAGGACGAGACGCAACAAGTGCGGATCAGCGTGACGGATCGCGGCGTCGGGATATCCGCCCAGAATGCGGACCAGCTATTCAACCCCTTCTTCACCACCAAATCCAGTGGCATGGGCATGGGACTCTCGATCTGCCGTTCGATCGTGGAAGCCCACGGTGGCCGGCTGTGGGTCACGGCAAACGCACCCCGCGGCGCCACGTTTCAGTTAACACTACCGGTGAACGCGGACGGTGCGTCGTGAGGTCGTGCTCACAGCCGTCCAAAGACGGATGGCCCCGCAAGTTCAGAGGCGAGTGCCAGGACGCTTACCGGTCGAGCGACTGGTTCGCAGCGACTACCCCATGCAGACAATCTGCCTTCGAACTGAGCGGGTTCAGGTTACCAGCGCTGGGAGCTCAAGCTGCCGCTCGCGTGCCAAAGGACAGGCTCCATCGCGCCAACGCTTCACGGATAGAAAAAATGGGTAGTAGCCGAAATCGAACATTCACAGCTTCGAAATAGGCCACTTTCTAACAGCGAATTTAGTAGGCATCTGCGGACGGCGAACCTAAATCAGAGCTGTGTCGGACCATACCCCGGCATCAGCCCCGAGACGGCTCCAGCTCGCCCCCCCGCGCTGGAGCCGCCTTCCTTGGCTGCGCGCGTCAGAGACTTGGAGCTGAAAGGAAGCGGTTTTCCTACGCCGAAGTCCCAGCGCCGGACGAAACGGTCGTGTTCGCAGCTGTCTCCTCCAGTCGCCGAAGCGCTGGCGTTCCGCGCCAGAAACTCGCGGCCAAGCCATGTCCAATTCCCCGCGCACGCCGGATCTCGAGCCAATTCTCGCGGGGTGCCGTTGCGGGAAGCCCTACGATAACAACGCATGTTTCGCAATTGCCTCGCGGACGCAACTCGGCAGATAGCTTCCCAGGTGCATTTTCTCGACAACCAAAACCGCAATTGCCGCGGCTCGGTCGCGTACGTATTTGTTGGGATCGCCTGTGATGAGAATGGCCGGGATCGAAACTCCCCGACCACGTAGCGCGCTGACCAGTTCCAGTCCATTCATTGCGGGCATGTGGTAATCTACGACCAGGCACCCAAATTCCGGTACGCTCGCTTCGTTGAGCAAATCGCGGCCATCGGAAAAGGCACAGACCTCAAAGCCCTCACTCTCCATCAACCTTCTGACGGAATTCCGCACGCCCTCGTCGTCATCAACGACGAAGACGACTTGCTTGGCAAGCTCCGGCGGAGGCTGACTCATCGACAAATTGGTTCCATTGCCATACAGGAACAGGGCTATATCGCTCCTTAAATCACGAAAATTTTGAAGACCGATTGATCTAAGACAAACCCGGCCCAAGCAGGTGCAGGAACGGCGGCGGCCGCCGCAGGTACCGAGACTCTTTCGGCCGGCGAGGAGCCCCGGTCGGCCCCCTTGGCGCCACAACGCCAGATGCCGGCGCGAGCCATCTTCTCGGTGCAGGGTTCGTTCCCTGGGGAATGGAGAAACGTCGCCGGGCGTCACGTCGATCAGTTGAGCTGGTACACCGCACTCCCGTGCCCGCAAGCGCTCCGCCTGAGATACTCCTTGGCATTTCCGCCGACTGTCTACTTGGCGCCCTGTTGCTTCGCCATCGTCGGATAGATCAACGATTGGTCCTCGACGTCTTGGACCGGAAGTTTGTCCACGCCGGCCATCGTATGCAATTCTTTCAATGATGGCATCGCGGCGCTCGATAGCTCAAGCGTGGGGGTTGGCGATCGGAGTATTGAGGTGGCGATTACAGCTAGAACAACCAACGTGACAGCATAAAGCATCAGGCGCATCATGAGACGTCTCCGTTTCGCAAATCGGTCGGCGAGGCTGCGGGAAGGTTAGAGGCAGAACTGAATACAATGGTAGTATCAAAACCAGCTTACTGACCTTTGAGGCCAATCAAAGGCCCCCCTCCGCCGGTCCAAAACCCGCAACCTGAACCGCTATATTCTTGCGCTGGGTTCTGTGAACGCGGCCGCAGAACGTTCCTGCACGACACTGTCCAGAACGATCGCCGCTCCAACCGCAATCGCGACGGCAACAAAGCATGCGGTAATGAATGCTTGCACAGTGTTTCTCCCGTCTCCTCCGGACCCCGCTTTGGCCCGGCGCCGTCCGGCAAATAATATCGCTTACCGGGATCCGATATTCAAGCCGAGAGGGCAAAGGCTTCCGCTTCAATCTCAATGAAGACGCGGCCGAGGGAGCCGACGCGCGCATAGAAATCAGCCGATCTGGCGCCTTCCAGTTCGATGAAAAAGCGCCTGACCCAGCCAGCGAGGTAGTTTTCGAAGAACTCCCGATCGGCGCCCGCCCTACCCGTAATATTTCCTGCGACAAGACCTGCCATGACCTCGCAGAGGATCGCGATGTGATCCTCGGGCTCCGAATGCTCCGCCGCCGTTTCAATTCCGAAATTCTGGAATGTCTGCCGCAACCGCACCAGCGGCCGTCCGTAGAGCGAACCCGCCAGATAGTGAGATGCATACGGCAACAACGAGTCCTGCCCGAGACCGGAGAACAGATCAAAGAACTCTCGCGCAACGTCGGGCTCGTCCGTTTTGGCCGCTGCCTCGCCGAGCGCCGCGTGCGCGAGTCCGAGCGGACTGGCATCACCGCGCAGCAGGGCCAGGCGCCGCAGCAATTCGGCATTTGGACTGTGTGACAGCAACGCGGCCAGCAGCTCATACTCCCGGGCACGGGCGCGATCGATCTCATCGCTCACACGCGCGGAGGAATTTTGAGACCCGGACTCAAGCATCCATTGCATCCTCAACCTGCGATACACGACTGTGAAAGGTACGAACTCGGATCTTATCGTGGCAAAGCGCTGCCGTGCGAACGACGATTTCGTCCGGTTTCGCGATCGTTGCCGACAGCCGAATCTTCTCCGCTCCCGTCCTCTCGTATGCCGGAACCATTGGCCGATGTGAAAACGTCAGATGTTGCCGATGCGCTTTGAGTAACGTCGGTAGGCCTGGGATCGATTGCGGGGGGCAAAGGCTGTTCCACCTCGGGGATCATCTCGGCCAGATTGTCATATCCTTCCAGTGCCCGTGCCAGCAGGCCCGGCACGCTGTCCTGCGCCTGCGACGGACCAAATCCCGGTATCGCGTTCGGGTCGTTAAAATCCCATTGGTTCTCAGCGATGCCAATAAAATCGCGAATCGCCGGATCGCTCGCCCAGGCCTGTCGGAGCGCCGCACGGGTCAATGCGGCGGGGACGCGACTTTGCAGAAATCCGCTTATGTCGGTATTTGCGGTGATGGCATCAATCGATGGCAAACCAGCGAGATCAAAGCGCTGTTCGGTCGTCGCATCATCTCGTGGTTGCGAAAGTGGGGCTTCCGCACTGCCGGCCGCCACGTCCGACGTCGAAAGGGGTGGCGTCTTGGTCGACTCCTCTGTCGCGATCGAGGACTTGGCGTCGCGCTTCAATCGCGCCCAGCGCGAGACAAACTTCTCGGGCGCGGTCACGACTTGTCCTCCTGTCCGTTTCTGCGTAGCGCAAGCACGGGCTGCGACGCCTTGCGCCGCCGCTTGAGAAACGGCCGCTCAGTGTGATGTTCGGCAATGAAGTCAGCGACGGCCGCCAAAACATCCGGCGGCATTGGCACGGTCTCCACCAGATTGTGGCCCGCGTCGGTGAAGGCCTCGCCTTCGGCCGGATCCGCCGTCACGGTAACGAGCTCATAAGGGGGCACGTTCGCAGTGGGACGCATGATCACCCACAGCGCGGGCGCGCCGGACGCGAGATTATTGCGATAACCCAAAGTTTCGGTGCGGTGCAACTCAACTAACGCCTCTCCCGCGTAGAACAAAGTCGCTTCCGCTTCGGTACCGAGCGGCGTCCAGGGCGCCGCCGACGCCTTTCCGACAAATACCGAGACCGGTCGCCATAGAAAATCGACCCACGTGCTCCTGGCCTTGCGTCGTTCGACCACGACGCCAACCGCAATTCGCGCGAGAGCTGTTGATCTCAACTGACGCCCTCCTCATCCCGAATTGGCAGGCCGGTTACCAGATTTTGCGGCTTCAGCCGCAACACCTCGTCGGGCGCCATGGCCATCATCAGGTACACCGGTTCCCCCCTCATCCTTTCGATCATATCCGCAGGCTCAAGGAAGGTCAGCCGGAAAAGGCCGACCAGCTGGGCTCGCATCGCATCACTGAACTCGCCGCCATTCCAGATTTCATCGCCGATGCGTGTGGCGTCAGAACTCAAGCCCACATACCATGACAATCGCGCATCGCGAAGTTCGGTCAACGCCTCGATGGCGACATCGACGGCAAGCAGGTGGGAGAGCCAGCGTGTGACAACATCGCCAAGCGCGGCGAGGCCGCGCCGGCCGGCTGCGAGGTCGAGCGCCATGTCAAAGCGGTCGCTGCGCTGCCAGTAGCCTGCCGCGGTAGCGTCGTCGAGCAGGTCAATGTCAAACGTCGCAGGCAAGCCAAGCAATCCGGTCAGCGGCGATCGAGGCTGCCGATCGAGCGGAGATTCCGTCTCCTCGTCGACCGCGATGACCGAACCTTCACCAATCACGAGTTTCTGCGGGCGGAAGAACATTTCGGCGGCGCGGAGCGTGAAAGCATCGTCGCAATCGTCGAGCGCATTGCGCAAGATTGAGTGCACCAATTGGTTGATCAGAACGTGGGGAAATCTGATATTGCGCCTGAAAATCGCGAGATACGCGGCTTCCAGGTTGAGGTGTTTCACAAGATGATCACGCCACGAAATCATCATCTGCCAGTTTTCCCGCGCGTCGGCGTCGGAGATGGCGGCAATCCTGGATACGGGGACGAACAGCCGCGGGTCGCGCAACAACGAACGGTGCAGCTCTCGTTCTGCGGCGCATGCATCCTTCGGCGGCACGAGCTCAGGGCGCGCCAGGTAAGCTTTGAGGAATTCGTCCGTCACGAGCAACCGGCCGCTAGCATCGCGATCGAGCAAATGGTGGCCGCTGGAGCGCCAGAAATCGCGCGACGCACTCACCGACCCGCTCCTTTCCCAAGCAAAGCGAGATCGAGATGCTCAATCGGCAGATCTTCGTCGCCAACCACTTCCAGAAACGCGAGCGCGCTTGCGTGGTCGCCCCCACCGCGTGGATGCAGCGTGCGGAATAACTCGCGGATCGCCCCATCCTCGTGGCGTCTGGTAACGGCGACGAGCACTCCGGGCGCATGATCGCAGAGCGATGCGGCGAAACTCGTCTCTTCCTCGGCGGCCTCCCGGGCGCTTGCTAGGTTGGGCGCCCCGAAATGCGCGACCAGTTGCGCCGCGAGCCCATCGACGACGCTTCGACGATCGAGTTCAGTCGCTTCGACGATCTGTACCAGCGTCGAGCGGCCGAGCGAACTCACTCCCAGAAAACCAGCTCGGAATGCAGCGCGCGCCTTGCCATGTAAACTGGCCGGGTCGATATGAGCAAAAGCGAATGCGCCCGACACGGCCCATTCACAAGGCTCCGCCGCCGTCTCGAAAACGAACGAATCCGACGCATCCAGCCGGATGGTACGCAACAGCTTCACCGCTTTGGTCCTTCGGTGATCGGATCAGACTCTATCTCCGCGCCCGACGATGACGGCATTCCGAGCCCCGATATCGCTGCGCGCTTCGCCATCGCGTTTTTGCCTTCACCACTATATACTTCCCGCGAATTCCGGCCAGTCGCAGTTCGTGGCGAGGGACCTGCGACTGCCTACAAGAAGTTGTGAGAGTGATGGCTGAGTCCGGGAGACATCTCCTGATCTGCTCGTGCGACGGCACGATGCCTCTCGATCTCGACGCCGTCCGCCGCGGTTGCCGTGGCGAGCCGATGACCGCGACCGAGCTCTGCCGCGCCGAGCTCGATCGCTTCCGGGCCATTGCGGCAAAGGAGACGCCACTTACGGTCGGCTGCACGCAGCAGGCGGCCTTGTTCTCGGAGGCGGCAGCGGAAGCCGACCGGGCAAGTCCGATCCAGTTCGCCAATATTCGGGAATCCGCCGGATGGTCGAGCGAAGCGGCCCGAACGGGACCCAAGATGGCCGCGCTGCTCGCCGCGGCAGCGGAGCCGATGCCGTCTGAGCCGTTCGTGGAGTTGAAAAGCGACGGCGTTATCCTGATTTGCGGCCGCGACGAGGTGGCCGTCGAAGCCGGCAACCTGCTCAAGGATCATCTCGACGTCACCGTCTTGATTGAACCACCCGTCGCGATCGGGCCGCCACGCATAGCCGAATTTCCGGTGGCGAAAGGCAAGGTCAGGAACGCCAAAGGCCATCTCGGCGCGTTCGAGGTCATGGTCGATGATTTCGCCATGCCTGCGCCATCCTCACGCGGCACATTGGTGTTTGGCTCGTCGCGCAATGATACGCGGTCGAATTGCGACATCATTTTGGATTTGACCGGCGGCCCGGCGTTTTTCCCCGCAGCCGATTTGCGCGATGGTTATCTGCGCGCCGATCCCAACCATCCTGCCGCGATGCTGCGAGCGGTCCTCAAGGCGCGTGACCTGGTCGGCAGGTTTGAAAAGCCTCGCTATGTCGCTTTCGATGCCGGGCGATGCGCCCATTCGCGTTCGCAGGTGACGGGTTGCACGCGCTGCCTCGATCTTTGTCCGACGGGAGCGATCACACCCGCCGGCGATCACGTGGCGGTCGATGCGAACATCTGCGCGGGTTGCGGGCAGTGTGCGGCTGCCTGCCCGACCGGTGCTGCGTCCTACGCGCTGCCGCCGGAAGACGCTATGATGCGCAAGTTGCGGGCGATGCTTCTCGCTTATCGCGAAGCTGGCGGCGAGCAGGCGATTGTGTTGCTGCATGACGATTCCCATGGCGCGCCGCTGATCGATTCGCTCGCGCGGTTTGGCGAGGGGCTGCCGGCGCGCGTGTTGCCATTCGCGGTCAACGAGATTACGCAACTGGGCCTTGAGTTTGTCGCAGCCGGCTTTGCCTATGGCGCCGTTGCGATGCGGTTGCTGCTGCGGGCACGGCCGCGCCACGACGTCACCGGCTTGATGCAAACGCTAGGGCTGGCGGGACCGATCCTCGACGGATTAGGCTTCGGCGGCACCCGGATCGCGACCATCGAGACGGATGATCCGGAATCACTTGGCGCTGCGCTGCGTGCAATACCGTCGCTGCCGGCGGCGCCGCGTGCGGCGAGCTTCCGGCCGGTGGGCAGAAAGCGCGACGTGCTGCGCTTTGCGCTCGGTGAGCTTCATCGCGCCGCTCCGCTCCCAACCGACATCATCGCCCTGCCCGAAGGCGCGCCGTTCGGGGCGGTGGAGGTCGACGATGGCGGCTGCACCCTATGTCTGTCCTGCGTATCGGCGTGCCCGACCGGCGCATTGCGCGACGACCCTGAACGGCCGATGCTGCGCTTTGCCGAAGACGCCTGCGTGCAGTGCGGGCTATGCAAGGCAACGTGCCCGGAACAGGTCATTACGCTGAGGCCTCAGCTCGATTTTAGCGCCGGCAGGGCCCCTGCCCGCGTGCTGAAGGAAGAGGAGCCGTTCTGCTGCATCCGCTGCGGCAAGCCGTTCGGCGTCAAGAGCACGATCGAACGTGTGGTGGCGAAGCTCGAAAGCAAGCACTGGATGTATGCCGGCTCATCGCGGCGCCTCGACATCATCAGGATGTGCGACGATTGCCGCGTCGCCGTCGCCGCCGAGGAAGGTTTCGATCCTCACGCCGTGAAAAGGCAGCCCGCTCGTACCACCGATGATTATCTGCGTGAGCAGGAAGCGCAGGGGCGCAACAGCGGAGACGACAGCTGAAGCGCTGCATCTTCTCGCTATTGCGGCTAAATCAATTCGACCCAGACGGATCAGCCATCTCCCGTCGGCTCATTCGGCCGGCGCCGCCGAAGGCGCTTCCGGCCGGTTCTCGTTTGCAAGCTGTCGGGCAAGCCAGAGATCGTGATGTTCTTTTGCCCAGTTGAGATCGACCTGGCCTGTGCCCATGGCCTCAAACGCACCCTCCATGCCGAGCGTGCCGATATAGATGTGGGCCAGGATCAGCGCAACGAATAAAATCGCGACAACAGCATGTGCGACCTGGGCGAGTTGCATGTCGGCAATGTTGGTTCCGTAGAAGGGAAACAGCAGCAGAAGTCCCGACAACGACACCGCGACGCCGGCCGCAACGGAAAGCCAATAAACGAGCTTCTCGCCGAGATTAAAGCGTCCCGCCGGCGCATGTTTGCCCCTGATGAAACCTCCACCTTGCCTCAGCCAGTCGAGGTCCACCCTTTCCGGGAGATTGTCCTTCAAAAAAATCAACACAATTAGGGCAAGTCCCGCCATGAATGCGAAGCTGGTAAAATTGTGCACATACTTTGCCGACTCGGAGAGGCGTGAGAATGCGTCCGGACCGATCAGCGGCAGCAGCACGATCTTGCCGAAGGTGATATTGAGCCCGGTCAGGCCGAGAGCGACGAACGATACCGCCGTCAGCCAATGTGAAAATCTTTCAAACGCCTTGAAGCGGAGGACTTTCTGCCCTGAACGCCCGGCTGCGATCCGGATCCGTCCCAAAATCAGATAGGCCAAGCCGAGCAGCGCGATGGTGCCGAGGATCACGATCGCCCCGCCCCAATGCAGCAGGACCTCATGGAAATAATCCCAGGAGCGTCCCGCCGGCTGGATCAGCACGGCCGCTTTGCTGTCGGGAATGTCGATGCGCCCTTCGACGCGGGGAAACCGCTTCAGCAGGTCGCGCTCGCTGGTAACGCTCGCGGTTGGATCAGGTGCGCCGTCAGGACCGAGCTTCTGAGCCATCGCCTGCCCGGAGGACGCGGCGATCCCGAGCAGAACCACAGCGAAGAGCACCAGGCGAATCCGCGCAAGAAACGTCATCAGAATGATCCCATTCCTGCATCCCATTCCTGCAACCGTGCTCAAGGCCCGTTCGCTCAGACATCGATGCCCTCGTGATACGCCGTCAGCCAGCCCCACGCGCCGGAACCATAGCCGCGTTTCAAGACGCGCTCCTTGTAGATCTGCGCGATGATATCGCCATCGCCCGCGAGCAATGACTTGGTGGAGCACATTTCGGCACAGAGCGGCAGCTTGCCCTCGCCGAACCGGTTGGAGCCGTATTTCGCAAACTCCTCGGCGCTGCCGGCAGGCTCATCGCCGCCGCCCCCGGCGCAGTAGGTGCATTTATCCATCTTGCCGCGGGAGCCGAAATTGCCGACCTTCGGATATTGCGGCGCTCCGAACGGGCAGGCGTAGAAGCAATAGCCGCAGCCGATGCAAACGTCCTTCGAATGCAGCACGATACCGTCTTCGGTCGGATAGATGCAGTTGACCGGACACACCGCCGCGCAGGGCGGGTCGGTGCAATGCATGCAGGCCATCGATACCGAGCGTTCGCCGGGCTTGCCGTCATTGATGGTGACGACACGCCGGCGATTGATGCCCCAGGGCACCTCGTTCTCGTTCTTGCACGCGGTGACGCAGGCGTTGCAATCGATGCAGCGGTCCGCGTCACAAAGGAATTTCATGCGCGCCATTGCTTCCGCCCTCTCACGCCGCTCTGATCTGGCAAAGCGTGGCCTTCGGTTCCTGCATGCCGGTCGCAGGGTCGTAGCCGTACGTCGTCAGCGTGTTGACGCTCTCGCCGAGCACGATGGGATCGGACCCCTTTGGATATTTGGCGCGAAGATCGGCGCCTTCGAACCAGCCCGCGAAATGATAGGGCATCCAGGCCACGCCCCTGCCCACCCGCTCGGTCACCAGAGCCTTCATCCGCGTCCTTGAGCGATTCTCCGGTCCCAGCACCCAGACCCATCCACCGTCCTTGATGCCCCGATCAAGGGCATCCGCCGGATTGATCTCGACATACATGTGCTGCTTCAACTCGGCGAGCCACTTGTTGGAGCGTGTTTCCTCGCCGCCGCCTTCATATTCCACGAGCCTGCCGGAGCTCAGGAT
>NZ_JBAURI010000122.1:0-2504 GCF_049581145.1 Bradyrhizobium sp. | reverse complement strand
ACGGCGATGAACGCACGATAGGGTTCGTGCGCGCGCAGCACGATGAGGCTGTCCGGCGCACGGCCTTCGAAACGCTGCGGCATCAGGCAGGCTCCGGCGCGCGTCGTACGCAAGGCGTCGGCATATTTCCCGCTTTCGATGAAGGTGAGATCGTCCGGACCGGCCAGTTCGAGCGCGGCGACATCCGTGATCAAATGCGAAAGCTGTTGCTCATCGGAGCACTCCGCTCCGGTCAGCGCGATGATGTCGGCGACCGTCAGCCCCGGGGGGCGGTCGAAGAAGCGTCGTTTCCCCATGTCCCGGTCCTCAATCGGAAACGGCCCGGGAAACGATGCGTGTCATCGAAACTCCGCCGTCGTCATGAGGTGCCGGCAAATCCTGCTTCCGGGTTTGCGGCGGCGGCGAGACGTCTGCCTGCTCGCGCGGGGCGTCGAAAAATTCGGTCGGATCATCGAACTCGCCGTCGATCGCGTGCATGATCGTCTCGTCCATCGTCTGAAGCACGCAAATTGGCATAGAGTTGCGTTCATGCATGTTACAAATCGGAAGGGATTCCGCAGTTGCGGCTTCCCTAACCGGATTGTGATCATGCGGCTCCCGGTGTGCGGCCGGCACGGTGAGAGGCCAGACGGGAACGAGCTTGCGTTCACGGGATGGGCTACGGGATCCGTTCGACGATGCCGCGAACTGTTTGCAAACAGGTCTTTTTGTGTTTCTCCCATGCCGGCCGAATGTCGAGTTCGGCTAATTCGGCCTGCAGAAAATCCCTATTGATGCCGTTGAGGCGTCGCAGAAGATCGCGCTTCTTCTCCGCCACGTGATGCAGGTTGGCGATCAGCACGTCGCCGGCGATGGCCTCGACCACGGAGATGTCGAACACGTCGCGCGCCTTGATCATGGTCGCGCGATAATGAAGCTTCTTCAGTGCGATCTCCACGGGCGAGTCGAGCTGGATCGTCGGCTTCGATCCCTTCCGTATCGCGGTCAGATCGATCTGCCTTTCGATTGGCGGCAGCGACGAGATCTGGGCGGTGACAACGAAGTCGATCTCTCCTTCCGGATACTTCAGTTTCAGATAGTGCGCTGCGCGGTCCCACGCGGTGCAGTTCCAGACGTCAGTGGTCTCCGGAGAAAGCAGAGCTAGGTGTTGCGGGTCGTCGATAAAGGCATCGATGTCCCGGCTCAGGCGGTGGTCGGCGAAGACCATGAGGGCCGTACCTCCGCCAAGCACCCAATCCGGCCTGGGATTGCCCTGTCGCTCGAGTTCGGCAAGTCCCTGCAGAGTGCGATCAAGCAATCGGCGCCAGTCGCTCAAGCAGCGTCTCCAGTGCAGGGTTGGCTTCGCCCGTCATCGTCTTTATTTCGTCGTAGGTGGAGGCCAGTTCGCACGTCGGTATGCCGTGAAGCTTCGCGAACTTCAGAACGAGTTGCGGACGTACGTCGGTAAAGAAGGTCGCGACGTGCACCATCCACCGGCTGGTGGCGCCGGACATCAGGGCATCCGCGAGTTGCTTCGCTCGGATCGAGCGGCGGTAGGGCGCGTTCGTCGTGCCCAGTACGAGGTCGTTGATCTCGCTAACGGATGCGCCCTGTCGATGCGGAGGTCGGGCCTTGACCCTTTCCGCGTGCGGCCGCACGCTTGTCTGTCTCTCCTCCGCGACCTTCAGTTTGAGGACGTCCCGGAGTTTGCAGCGGCGGTGCTTCCCCTCGTAGCGGAAGGGAAGCCGCCCATCGTCCATACGCCGAACGACAAGAGGGCGGGAAACACCCAGGATTTTGCCGGCGGCATCGGGCGAGAGTTCGCGGTGGAGCGGAGCGATGACGATGCCCGGATGACGCAGCACAATGTCCGTCAGTTCGCGAACTAGCTTGAGCATCAGGCCGTCGAGTTTGACAGTGGCCGAACGCCTGCGGGACGATGCCTTCAGCTGCCGCGCGACGGATTCGGCCTGCTTGCGATCGCCGTCACTGACGGTTTCGAACTTCGCCGAAGAGAGGGCCATCCGCGGTCTCCAAAGTTACCATCTGAAATAACTGAAATCACAGCGAAAATCAAGGAGTTGCTGCTGGATAAATGAAGCAGCTCAGCAATTGGACATATGGGGTATACGGTGCGGGTCGACGCAGCCCGCAAACATGGAGCCGGTCAATTCGTCGGCCATGAGGTTCTGGCTGCGACTGCGCATTTTCCCTACTCAAGGGGCTGTTTGGCGAAGCGGTCACGCCTGCCCGGGTTGGACCAGCGGACGATGGCTCGTCCTCTGTACCGATCGCATCGCAGCCGCCGTCTATCCCATCCCAACCTTGCCGAACTTCGCGGTCAGCGTCGGCTGATCGAACGGCTTGACGACATATTCGTTGGCGCCGGCCGCGATCGCTTCGTGGATGTGGTCGATGTCCTTTTCGGTCGTGCACATGATCACCACCGGCTTCTTGCCCTCGTCGCGCGCGCGCAGATGGCGCAGGAATTCGATGCCTGTCATGATCGGCATGTTCCAGTCCAG
>NZ_JBAURI010000121.1:0-21348 GCF_049581145.1 Bradyrhizobium sp. | reverse complement strand
GTTCTATACGGAAGAACACGAGGCCTATCGCGCGGTGGTGCGCCGCTTCGTCACGAAGGAAATCGAGCCGTTCGCGCATGAATGGGACGAGGCCGGCGAATTTCCCCGGGAGCTTTATGAAAAGGCGGCCGCGATCGGGCTGCTCGGCCTCGGTTTCCCGGAGGTCTATGGCGGCACCGAAGTCGACCGTTTCATGTGGATCGTTGCGGTGCAGGAGCTGGCGCGGGCGGGCGCCGGCGGCGTGTCCGCCAGCCTGAACAGCCATTCGATCGGCGCGCCGCCGATCGCGCGCGCCGGCACTCCGGAATTCAAGGCGCGGGTGTTGCCGCAGATCCTGTCGGGCAGGAAGATCTCGGCACTGGCGATCACCGAGCCGAGCGGCGGCTCCGATGTTGCGAACTTGCGCACGTCGGCGCGGCGCGCTGGAGATTTTTATATCGTCAACGGCGAGAAGACCTTCATCACCTCGGGCATGCGCGCGGATTACATCACGACCGCGGTGCGCACCGGCGGTCCGGGACCCGGCGGCGTCAGCCTGCTGGTGATCGAGGGCGATGCGCCGGGGCTGTCGCGGACCAGCCTGAAGAAGATGGGCTGGTGGTCGTCGGATACTGCGACACTTTATTTCGACGATTGCCGAGTGCCGGCAGGCAATCTGCTCGGCGAAGAGGGCGTGGGCTTCAAGATCATCATGCAGAACTTCAACGCCGAGCGGCTCACCATGGCTGCCGGCTGCATCGCCGCCGCGCAGGTCTGCCTCGATGATGCGATCGACTATGCCAAACAGCGCCACACCTTCGGCAGGCCGCTGGCGCAGCACCAGGTGATCCGCCACAAGCTCGTCGACATGGCGCAAAAGGTCGCGGCCTCCCAGGCGATGCTGGAAATGCTGGCCTGGCGGCTCGATCAGGGCGACAACCCGGTGGCGGAGATCTGCATGCTGAAGAACCAGGCCACCCAGACCATGGCGTTTTGCGCCTCTGAGGCGGTGCAGATTTTCGGCGGCGCCGGTTTCATGCGCGGCATCAAGGTCGAGCGGATCTACCGCGAGGTCAAGGTCAACGCGATCGGCGGCGGCAGCGAGGAAATCATGAAGGACCTCGCCAGCCGCCAGATGGGATTGTGACCAGAGAGGACCAAAATGCTCTTCACGGCCGATCACGACGAGGTCCGCCGCTCCCTGCAGAAGTTCATCGCGAGCGAGATCAATCCGTTTGTCGATGAATGGGAGAAGGCGGAGATCTTTCCGGCGCACGAGCTGTTCAGGAAGCTCGGCAGCCTCGGCTTCCTCGGCCTCAACAAGCCGGTCGAATTCGGCGGCCAGGGCCTCGATTACAGCTACGCGGTGCTGATGGCCGAAGAGCTTGGCGCCGTCAGATGCGGCGGCGTGCCGATGGCGATCGGGGTGCAGACCGACATGGCGACGCCGGCGCTGGCGCGATTCGGCTCCGACGAGGTGCGGCGGGAGTTTTTGGCGCCGGCGATCGCGGGCGATGCGGTCGCCTGTGTCGGGGTGTCCGAGCCGGGCGCCGGCAGCGATGTCGCCTCGATCAGGACCGGCGCGCGCGCCGACGGCGACGACTATGTCATCAACGGCGGCAAGATGTGGATCACCAACGGCACCCAGGCGGACTGGATCTGCCTGCTCGCCAATACCAGCGACGGCCAGCCGCACCGCAACAAGTCGCTGATCTGCGTGCCGATGAAGAGCAAGGGCGTGCAAGTCGCGCGAAAACTCGACAAGATGGGGATGCGATGCTCCGACACCGCACAGATCTTTTTCGACAATGTCCGGGTGCCCAAACGCAATCGCATCGGCGAGGAGGGCAAAGGCTTTACCTATCAGATGATCCAGTTCCAGGAGGAGCGGCTTTGGGCCGCGGCCGCCTGCCTCAAGGCGCATGAATTCATCATCGGCGAGACCATCGATTACACCCGCAACCGCAAGGCGTTCGGCCAGAGCATCCTCGATAACCAGACCGTGCATTTCAAGCTCGCGGAAATGCAGACCGAAGTGGAATTGCTGCGCGCGCTGACCTATCGGGCGGCCGAAGCCTTGATCGCGGGCGAGGATGTGACCAAACTCGCCACCATGGCCAAGCTGAAGGCCGGCCGCCTCGGGCGCGAACTGACCGACGCCTGCCTGCAATACTGGGGCGGCATGGGATTCATGAACGAGACGCCGGTCAGCCGCGCCTATCGCGACAGCCGTCTGGCGTCGATCGGCGGCGGCGCCGACGAGGTGATGCTGATGGTGTTATGCAAGATGATGGGCACTCTGCCCGGACTGAACCAGACGACCGGAGGCGGTGCATGATCACGCTCTATCATTGCGAGGGCGCGCGCTCGTTCCGGCCGCTGTGGATGCTGGAAGAGCTTGCCCTGCCTTACGAACTGAAGATGCTGCCGTTTCCGCCGCGGGTGTTCGCGAAGGACTATCTCGCGCTCAATCCGCTCGGCACCATTCCCCTCATGATCGACGGCGACACCAGGATGACGGAATCGTCCGGCATCTGCCATTATCTCGGCATGAGCTATGGCCCGACGCCGCTGATGGTCGGGCCCGACGAGCCGGCCTATGGCGCGTTCCTGAACTGGATGTATTTCAGCGACGCGACGTTGACCTTCCCGCAGACGTTGGTGCTGCGCTACAGCCAGCTCGAGCCGGAAGAGCGGCGCAATCCGCAGGTGGCGACCGACTACGCCAAATGGTTTTTGGGGAGGCTGCGGGCCGTCGAGGCGGCGACGGCGAATGCCGAGACGCTGTGCGCCGGCCGCTTCACCGCCGCGGATATCGTGATCGGCTACGCGCTGCGGCTGGCCCAAACCATCGGCCTTGCCAAGGATTTCGGCCCCAACGTCGCGGCCTATTGGGCCCGGTTGCAGCAGCGCGACGGCTACCAGCACGCCATCGCAGCCGAACGCCGCGCCGCCACCGAGCAGAACGTGCCGCCGCGGGTCAGGGCTTGACCCTGGCGCCATCGCGAGCCACCAGGTCGTGCGCGCCGTCGCCGCTGGCGACGAAGCAATCCGTGGTGCCGCAAGGAAGGTACCAATGAGGGTCGAAAGGCTGTCCTGGCCGCAATGTCAACGGTGACACAGGCCCAATTTGCGCTAAGCTCCATCCTATTCGTAGCGACCCAAAAAGAGCCGCGCGAGGAGGAACAGCCATGGACCGCATCGCCCAAAACGACATGGGCCACCACGTTGGCCAACCCGACATCGGCCAGAAATCAGGCCATCTGATGCTGATCACGCCGGAGCGGGTGTTCTATGCCGGCTTGCTCGGCCGGCCCCGGGAACGCTGCTCCGGTGCGTTTAATGTCTATGTCGCGCTGCGCGGGGGGCTGTGGCTGTCGATCGTCGACGGGCGCGAAGCCTGCGGCGAACTGGTCGCGGTGGCGCCGAATGTGCGTCATACCATCACGAGCGACCATCGCACCGCGATCTGCATCGTGATCGAGCCGGAAAGCGTGAGCGACGGCACCTTCGAGGAATGGACCAGGCGCCTGTCCGGACCCGAGCGCGATATCTTCGCGGACCGCATTCGCACAGCCTACGAGCGGTTGCGCGAGCGAAGCTGTCGCCCGGACCTGACGAGCGCCGAGTTCGACCTGATGTGTTTCGGCGAAGTTCTGCCGCGCCGGCCGCTCGATCCACGCGTGATCAGATCGATCGCGCAGCTGACGCGGTTCTGCGGCGATCCGGCGACGGCGGCGAGCTGCGCCGGGGAAGCAGGCCTCTCCGTCTCTCGGTTTCTTCATCTGTTCAAGGAGGAGACCGGCATCTCGTTCCGTGCCTTCCGCGCCTGGAAGCGGGCCCGGCATCTGCTGCATTTCGCCAATCAGGATCTCAATCTCGCGCATCTGGCGCAGGATATCGGCTATCCCGACTCCACGCATTTCAGCCACTCGATCCGCCGGTTCTATGGCTTGAAGCCGCGCTCGATCTTTTCCGGCTCGCGCGATCTCGCGATTCTCGAAAGCCGCAGGCCGGCCGCAACCGATAGCGCATGGACGCAAGAAGCTGGATGAGGCGCTCTCCATGATCGCGAACACCGCTTCGCGATTTGTCGAGCGGACGTGACGTCGACGCCAAGTCGGGCGCAAGAAGTCGGGCGCAAGAAGTCAACTGCAAGGCATCTCATGAGCGACAAGGCCGTCATCACCTGCGCGCTGAACGGCGTGCTTACCGACCCCCGGCAGCACCATGTCCCGGTGACGCCCGAGGAGATGGCGCGCGAGGCGAAGGCCGCCTTCGACGCCGGCGCCAGCGTGATGCACGTCCATTTGCGCCAGCAGGCGCCGGGCCAGGGTCATTTGCCGTCATGGGACGTCGGCGTGTCGCGCGAGATCCAAGCCGCGATCCGCGCGGCGTGCCCGGGCGTGATCATCAATCATACCACGGGCACGTCGGGGCCGAACTATCAGGGCGCGCTGGCCTGTGTGCGCGAGACCAGGCCGGAAATGGCCGCCTGCAATGCCGGCTCGCTGAACTATCTGAAGGTGAAGGCCGACAATAGCTGGGCCTGGCCGCCGATGATGTTCGACAATGCGGTGGAAAAGGTGCAGGACTATCTCGACGCCATGAAGGACGCCGGCACGATGCCGGAGTTCGAATGTTTCGACGTCGGCATCGTGCGCTGTGTCGGCATGTACCGGCAGACCGGCATGTATTCCGGGCCGCTCGAGTACAACTTCGTGATGGGGGTCGCGTCCGGCATGCCGGCCGATCCGGACCTGCTGCCGATCCTGCTGAAATTGAAATTGCCTGAGGCGCATTGGCAGGTCACCGCGATCGGCCGCGCCGAAATCTGGCCGCTGCACCAGCGCTGCGCCGATCTCGGCGGCCATCTGCGCACCGGGCTCGAGGACACCTTCTATCTCGCCGACGGCACCAAGGTGACCTCGAACGGCCAGTTGATCGAGAGCCTCGCCGCCTGCGCGCGACGTGCCGGGCGGGAGATCGCGACACCTGCGGAGGCGCGGCAGATTTTCGGGATCAGGCATTAGACCGTCATTGCGAGCGAAGCGAAGCAATCCCTTCGGGCAGCAAACAAAGTGGAAGGATGGATTGCTTCGTCGCTTCGCTGCTCGCAAAGACGGAGTAACAGGAGGCCGCCATGACCAATCTCGCAGCAACCGGTGGCGTGCCGGGACCCGGGCGCATCGGGCGGGTCGTGATCGGCGATCTCTTGAAACGCGCGGCACGGCGTTTCCCGGACCGCGTCGCGGTCACCGACGGCGCACGGCAGGCGACCTTCACCGAGCTCGAACGCGACGCCAATCGTTTCGCCAATTATCTGGCGGCGCGCGGCATGAAGCCGGGCGAGAAAATTGCGACGATCTGCAACAACTCCGTCGAATTCGTCAAGGCGCTGTTCGGCATCCATCGCGCCGGTCTGGTCTGGGTGCCTGTCAACACCATGCTGCCGCCGGCCGACATGGACTATATCCTCGATCACGCCGAGGTTCGGTTCGCGCTGATCGACGACAATCTCCACGCTCAGCCCGAGCGGCGCGCAGCGCTGCAGACGCGCGGCATCGATCTGATCGCGGTCGATCTGGTTGGCCTGGCCGGGGCCGCGGGCCTCAAGTCATTCGGTGATCTTCTGCAGGGCCGATCCGAGATCGAGCCCGATGTCGACATCGACGACCGTGATCTGGCCATGATCATCTATACCTCGGGCACCACGTCGCGGCCGAAGGGCGCGATGCATTGTCACCTCGCGGTGGTGATGGCCGTCATGAGCAATTGCATCGAGATGCAGCTCTCCCGTGACGACGGCATCACCGGCCAGTTCCCGCTGTTTCATTGCGCGGGCCATGTACTGCTGTTGAGCTATCTGTCGGTCGGAGGCCGCATGGCGCTGATGCGCGGCTTCGACCCGGTGGCCTGCATGGAGGCCATCGTCCGCGACAGGCTCACCGTGTTCGTCGGGCTGTCTTTGATGTATCAGGCGATCCTCGATCATCCGCGCCGCAAGGAGTTCGATCTCTCGGGCCTGCGCTGCTGTATCTACACCATGGCGCCGATGGGCCGGCCGCTGCTCGAGCGTGCGATGGCCGATCTCTGCCCGAACTTCGTGCTGAGCAGCGGCCAGACCGAGATGTATCCGGCGACCACGATGTCGCGGCCGGAGGTGCAGCTCGAGCGGTTCGGCAATTACTGGGGCGAGTCGCTGATCGTCAACGAGACCGCGATCATGGACGATAACGGCAATCTCTTGCCGCGCGGCGAGATCGGCGAGCTGGTGCATCGCGGGCCCAACGTGATGATGGGCTATTACAAGGACCCGAAAGCCACCGAACAGGCGCGCAAATTCGGCTGGCATCACACCGGCGACCTCGCGTTGATCGACGGCAATGGCGAGGTGCTGTTCCTCGACCGCAAGAAGGACATGATCAAGTCCGGCGGCGAGAATGTTGCTTCGGTCAGGATCGAGGAGACGCTGCTGGCGCATCCCTCGGTGCAGAACGCGGCCGTGGTGGGACTGCCGCATCCGCAGTGGGGCGAGGCGGTCTCGGCCTTCGTCAAGCTGAAGCCGGGTGCTGCGGCGAGCGAAGCGGAGATTGCCGAGCATTGCCGCAAATCGCTCGGCGGCTTTCAGATGCCAAAGCTCGTCAGGATCGTCGAGGAAATGCCGATGACCGCGACCGGCAAGCTGCGCAAGGTCGAGCTTCGCCAGGCCTATGCCGATTATTTCGCGCAGGAGCGGGCGTGACCGGCGCCACGACCACCACCACGGCGGTCGTTCCGGGGCGATGCGAAGCATCGAACCCGGAATCTCGAGATTCCGGGTCTGCGCTTCGCGAAGCCGGGAATGACGGACATAACGATGAGCGGCGCCTATGGCAGTGATCGAATCCACCATCTCGCCGTCCAGCGACGCCTACAGGTCCAACCGCGACGGCATGCTGGCGCTGATCTCGCGGCTGCGCGCGCTCGAGGCGCGCACCCGCGCTGCATCCGCCGCGGCAAAGGAGCGTTTCCACAAGCGCGGCCAGTTGCTGCCGCGCGAGCGCGCAGCGCTGGTGCTCGATCCCGGCGCGCCTTTTATCGAATTGTCCACGCTCGCCGGTTTCCTGTTCGACGTACCCGATCCCGACAAGAGCGTGCCCGGCGGCGGACTGATCGCCGGCATCGGCTTCGTGTCGGGAGTCCGCTGCATGGTCAGCGCCAACGATGCCGGCATCGATGCCGGCGCGCTGCAACCCTATGGGCTCGACAAGACGCTGCGGGTGCAGGAGTTGGCGCTCGACAACAAGCTGCCTTACCTGCAACTGGTCGAAAGCGCCGGCGCCAATCTGTTGCGCTACCGCGTCGAAGAGTTCGTGCGCGGCGGCAACATTTTTCGCAATCTGGCCCGGCTCTCGGCGGCGGGCCTGCCGGTCGTCACCGTGACGCATGGCTCGTCGACGGCCGGTGGGGCCTATCAGACCGGCCTGTCCGATTACATCGTCATGGTGCGCGGCCGCACTCGCGCATTTCTCGCAGGCCCGCCGCTGCTCAAGGCCGCGACTGGTGAAATCGCGACGGAAGAAGATCTCGGCGGCGCGGAGATGCACACGACGATCTCCGGCCTCGGCGATTATCTTGCCGAAGACGATCGCGACGCGCTGCGGATCGCGCGCGACATCATGGCGGCGCTCGAATGGGATCGGCCGGCGGCGAGTGAGGGGCGGCACAAGCCGCCGCGCTACGACCAGGAGGACCTGCTCGGCATCATGCCGATGGACCACAAGCGCCCGGTCGACATGCGGCAGGTGATCGCGCGCATCATCGACGATTCCGATTTCACCGATTTCGGCACAAACTACGGTCCGGCCACCGTGTGCGGCCACGCCCGCATCGAGGGACAGGCGATCGGCATCATCACCAACAACGGCCCGCTCGATCCGGCCGGCGCCAACAAGGCCACCCACTTCATTCAGGCCTGCTGTCAGACCCGCACCCCGCTGCTCTATCTGAACAACACCACCGGCTACATGGTCGGCCGCGCCTATGAAGAGGCTGGCATGATCAAGCACGGCTCGAAGATGATTCAGGCGGTGACCAGCGCGAGCGTGCCCCAGATCACGATCTATTGCGGCGCCTCGTTCGGCGCCGGCAATTACGGCATGTGCGGCCGCGGCTTCCATCCGCGCTTCTGCTTCTCCTGGCCCAATGCCAAGACCGCCGTGATGGGCGGCGAGCAGGCCGCTGAAACCATGGCGATCGTCACCGAGGCCGCCGCCGCGAGGCGCGGCAAGCCGATCGAGCGCGACAAGCTGGAGGCGATGAAGGCGCAGATCACAGGCGTGTTCGACGGCCAGATGGATGTGTTCGCCACCAGCGCGCGGCTCTTGGACGATGGCGTCATCGATCCCCGCGATACCCGCAGCGTGCTGGCCGAAGTGCTCGCGATCTGCCGCGAGGCGGAGGCGCGCAACCCGCAGCGCATGCAGTTCTCGGTCGCGCGGCCATGAGACCTGAAGTGCGAGCTGAAATGAGAACTGGAATAGCCAACGATCCGGCGCGGCGCACGCCGTTCTTCAGGATCCTGATCGCCAATCGCGGCGAGATCGCGCTGCGCATCATGCGAACGGCGCGCCGGTGTGGTTATGGCGTGGTGGCGGTCTATTCCGATGCGGATCGCGAAAGCCTGCATGCGCGCGAGGCGGATTGCGCGGTGCGGATCGGCGCGGCGTTGCCGGCGCAATCCTATCTCGACATCGGCGCGATCATCGCCGCGGCGAAAGCGGGCGGCGCCGATGCCGTGCATCCCGGCTATGGCTTTCTCGCCGAAAACGCGGAGTTCGCCCAGGCCTGCCGCGATGCAGGCCTGGTGTTCATCGGGCCATCGCCCGAGGCGATCCGGGCGATGGGCAACAAGGCCGGCGCCAAAACCATCATGCAGGCGGCCGGCGTGCCCTGCGTGCCCGGCTACCAGGGCGCCGAGCAAAGCGACCAAGTGATGCTGGCCGAGGCGGTCAAAATCGGGTTTCCCGTGATGATCAAGGCGGTCGCTGGCGGCGGCGGGCGCGGCATGCGGCTGGTCGCCGGCGCTGCCGGATTTCCCGATGCGCTGCGCAGCGCGCGATCGGAGGCGACGTCGGCTTTCGGCGACGGCACGCTGATCCTGGAACGGGCGATCGAACAGCCCCGCCATATCGAGGTCCAGGTGTTCGGCGATCGCCATGGCAATGCGATTCATCTCGGCGAGCGCGACTGCTCGGTGCAAAGGCGGCATCAGAAGCTGATCGAGGAGGCACCGTCGCCCGCTGTCTCCGCCGAGCTGCGGGCGAAGATGGGCGCGGTCGCAGTCAACGCCGTCAGGTCACTGCGCTACGAGGGCGCCGGCACGCTGGAATTTCTGCTCGACCAACGCGGCGAATTCTTCTTCATGGAGATGAATACGCGGCTGCAGGTCGAGCATCCCGTCACCGAGGCGGTCACCGGGCTCGATCTCGTCGAATTGCAACTGCGCGTGGCCCACGGCGAGCCGCTCGGATTGCGCCAGGAGGACGTCAGGTTTTCGGGCCACGCCATCGAGGTGCGGCTATGCGCGGAAGATGCCGGGTGCGATTTCATGCCGCAATCGGGCCGGATGGCGCGCTGGCGCGTGCCGGAGGGCATCCGCGTCGAGCACGCGCTGCAATCGGGCGCGGAGATTCCGCCGTTCTATGATTCCATGATCGCAAAGCTGATCGGCTTCGGCGCGAGCCGCGAGGAGGCATGCGGCAAGCTGATCTCGGCGCTGGAGCAGACGGTCGCGTTCGGCGTGGCCACCAATCAGTCGTTCCTGATCGCCTGTCTGCGGCATTCGGTCTTTGCCCGGGGGCGGGCCACGACCGCTTTCATCGGCAGCTATCGCGAGGCGCTGCTGGCGCGCAAGGATACGACGTTTGATGCGGCGATCGCGGCGCTGTCGCTCCATGCCACCCATCCCCGCGCGCCGCCGTGGCGCGGCGGCCGCTCGCTGGCCGCGACGTTTCCGGTTCCCCTGCGGATCGAACTCGATCAGGTCATCTACGAACTGGACATCCTGCGCGAACGCGAGGGTGGCATTCTCGTTGCCCTAGCTGACCGCGAGTATCGTTTCGAGATCGACGAGGTCAGCCGCGAGACTTGTCGCTTCCGCAACGATGGTGTGATGGAAAGCATCGAATTCCTGCGTGATGGCGAGCGGCTGTATTTCCTGCATCGGGGCCGGACGCATGCGGTGCGCGACCTGACGCTCGCCGCGCCTGAGGCAGCGGCGGCAAGCGCCGGCGACGGCAAGGTCCGCGCCGCCATGAGCGGCCGCGTCGTGGCGCTGCTGGTGAAGCAAGGCGATCGTGTCGCGGCCGGCCAGCCGGTGCTGACGCTGGAGGCCATGAAGATGGAGCACGTGCACGTGGCGGGGATCGCAGGCAAGATTTCCGCGATCCACGTCGTCGAGGGCGAGCAGGTCACAACCGGGACGATCGTCGTCGAGATCGAGGCCGTTGCTCAGGGCCCATCGCAGCCGGGAAACGGCGTTTCCCAGGTATAGATCTCGTTTGCCAAGGGGACCGACAATTGTCCCTTCTTGCAGGAATCGACATTGCCGGCCTCGAAAACGAACATCTTCATGCCTTTTCCCATCGCGCCGGTCGACTGACGAAACATCGCCTCCAGCGCGGCGAGCATGGCGGTGTTGGTCGGCGCGATGTCGCCGCGCGCGACCGGGGTCAGCGCCTTGCCATTCTGATCCCTGGGATCGAGGGCATCAATGTCATCGAACGACATGACACCGGTCGCTCTGTCGAGATGGCCGTGCACGGCGACGAGCACGACATATTTTTCCACCATGGCCATGGCAGCGGTCGCGCCGTTGGCGCTGGGCTGCATCATGCGGGGCACGATCCACATCAGCAGGATCAATTCACCGTTGGGCCGCGCGTCGGTGATCGTCGCGTAGTCGCGGGCGATCGCATCCGGGGTCGCTTTCCACTGACGGGCCGCCGCCGGGAACGGATATGCCAAGAAACCTGCCAAGAAACCTGCCAAGAAACCTGTCATGCACAGTGGGATGGATAACGCGGCAGCTGCCGCGACAAGCCGGGATGGCCTGGGCAACGGTATCCCCTTCTTGTTTGCAACCTCTGGAAGATGCGGCGACGTCGTACCGCCGATGCTCGGACACTACACGGCTGAAGGTGCGGATCAACTGTCGAAGCAGCTACTCGCCTACTGCGTGTGTCCGGTTCCGGCGTTCAACAGACAGGCGACCTGATGCCGCTCGCCGGCCTCGCGCAGCGCGGGCCGCTCGATCTTGCAGCGGTCGATCGCGTAGCGGCAGCGGGTGTGGAAGCTGCAACCCGGCGGCGGATTGACCGGGCTCGGCACGTCGCCGTCGACCAGCGGTTTCAGCCGCCTCACAGTCGGATCCGCGATCGGCACCGAGGCGAGCAGCGCCTGGGTGTAGGGATGGCGCGGATTTTGGAACAGTTCGGTCTTGTCGGCGATCTCGACGATGCGCCCGAGATACATCACGGCGACGCGGTGGCTGATATGGGCGACGACGGCGAGGTCGTGGGCGATGAACAGATAGGAAAAAGCATGCGCGCGCTGCAGGTCGATCAAGAGGTTGATCACCTGCGCCTGGATCGAGACGTCGAGCGCCGAGACCGGCTCGTCGCACACGATCAGGCGCGGCCCGAGCGCAAGCGCGCGGGCGATGCAGATGCGCTGGCGCTGGCCGCCGGAAAACTGGTGCGGAAAATTCCGCATCTGGTCGCCGCGCAGCCCGACCTGCTCGAACAGTTTTGCGACCCGCTGCTGCCTGTCGCGGCCAGTTGCGATTCCGTGGACGGTGAGCGGCTCGCCGACGATGTCGCCCGCGGTCATGCGCGGATTGAGCGAGGCAAACGGATCCTGGAATACGATCTGCATGGAGCGCCGGTGCGGCCGCAACGCGGTCTTGCCGAGATGGGTGATGTCGGTTCCGTCAAGCCGGATGCGGCCGCTGCTCGGCTCGACCAGGCGCAGCACGCTGCGCGCCACTGTCGATTTGCCGCAGCCGGATTCGCCGACCAGCCCGAGCGTCTCCCCGGAACGAAGCGAGAAACTGACACCGTCGACCGCGTGCACAATGCCGGCCGCGCGACGCAGCACACCGTTGCGCACCGGGTAATGTTTGACGAGGTCGGTGACCTCGAGCAGGGGCTCGCTCATGCGGCGTCCGCCGTTTCCGCGGCGCGCCAGCACGCCGCCCAATGGCCGTTGCCCCAGTCCTGCAAGGGAGGCGTCTCCTTGCGGCAGCGATCGACGGCACGCGCACAGCGCGGCGCGAACGCGCAGCCGGCCGGCAGCCGGGTCAATGCCGGCACGGTGCCTGGAATTTCGGCGAGCCGCGCTTCCGCGGCTCGGCCAAAGGTCGGCACCGCAGGAATCGACGCCATCAGTCCCCGCGTGTAGGGGTGTCGCGGATTGGCGAACAGCGCCTCGACATCGGCCTCCTCGACCTTTCTGCCGGCATACATCACGATGACGCGCTGCGCGGTCTGCGCCACCACGCCGAGGTCGTGCGTGATCAGGATCAGCCCCATGCCCAATTGCTTCTGCAGATCGAGGATCAGCGCGAGGATCTGGGCCTGGATGGTGACGTCGAGCGCCGTGGTCGGTTCATCCGCGATCAACAGTGCCGGCCGGCAGGCCAGCGCCATCGCGATCATCGCGCGCTGGCGCATGCCGCCGGAGAGCTGATGCGGATAGTCCTGCGCGCGCCGGTCCGGCTCGGAGATTCGCACCAGCCGCAGCATCTCCACCGCCTGCTGCCAGGCCGCCTTCGCCGACATCGCGCGGTGCAGCCGGACTGCCTCGGTGATCTGATCGCCGATCCGCATCACCGGATTGAGCGAAGTCATCGGCTCCTGGAAGATCATCGAGATCCGGTTGCCCCTGATGTCGCGCATGCTGGCTGCGTCGAGCCCGAGCAAATCGGTCCCCTCGAGCAGCACGGCGCCGCCGACGATCCGGCCCGGCGGGTCCGGCACCAGCCGCAGGATCGACAATGCGCTGACGCTCTTGCCGCAGCCGGACTCGCCGACGATCGCCAGCGTCTGGCCGCGGCGGACCTCGAACGACAGATGGTCGACCGCCCGAAACAGCCCGGAATTGGTGAAGAACACCGTTTGCAGGTCCCTGACTTCAAGGATATTTGCGTCCGGGATTCTGGTGTCCGCATTGGCCTGTTGCATCAGCCGCGTTGCCTCGGGTCGAGAATGTCGCGCAGCGCATCGCCGAACAGATTGGTGCCGAACACTGCGAGGCTGATCGCGATCCCCGGAAAGATCACGAGCCATGGCGCGGTGCGGACATATTCCGCTGCCGACTCCGACAGCATGCGTCCCCAGGACGGATAGGGTTCGGGGATGCCGAGCCCGAGAAACGACAGGGAAGCCTCGGTGAGGATGGTCGAACCGAGCTGGGCGGTCGCAAGCACGATCAGCGGCGCCAGCGTGTTGGGCAGGATGTGGCGGAGCGCGATCCGCATCTCGCTCATGCCGATCGACTTGGCGGCTTCGACGAAGGGCTGTTCGCGCAAGGCCAGCGTATTGGCGCGGACCACGCGGCTGACCGTCGGGATCAGCGGAATGGCGATCGCGAGGATCACGTTGGGCAGCGAAGGGCCCAGTGCCGCGGTCATCACCAGCGCGAGCACCAGAAGCGGCAGCGCCTGCAGGATGTCGGTCAGACGCTGAAACACCAGATCGACCCAGCCCGACAGATAGCCGGAGGCGAGCCCGACCATGACGCCGATCGACCCGCCAAGCGCGGTCGAGCCGATACCGACCGCGAGCGAGATCCGCGCGCCGTGCACGATGCGGCTCCAGACGTCGCGGCCGAACGAATCCGTTCCCATCCAGTGCCTGATGTCGGGATGGGCCAGCGCATGGGCCGCATCGACGCTGAGTGGATCGTAGCGGCAGATCAGGTCAGCAAACACCGCGGTCAGCACGAACAGCACCATGATGGCAAGGCCCGCGGCCCCGAGCACGTGGCGCTGCGCGAGGAACACCAGCCTGCGCCAGCCGCCAGAGGCCCCGGCGCCCGCGCGACGCAATTCGCTTTCATAGCCGATGATGGCCAAACCGCTCTCCTCAGAGCATTTTCCGGAAAGGGGACACCGGCTTTCCGCAAGAAAATGCGATCAATAAAAGGACTAATCACTGTACCGGATCCGCGGATCGAACACGGCATAGAGCATGTCGACCGCGAAGTTCGCAAACACCACCACTACCGCGATGAACATCACGATGTTCTGCACGATCGGATAGTCGCGCCAGCGGATGGCTTCGACCAGAAAGCGTGCGATGCCCGGAATATTGAAGACTGTCTCGGTGACGATCAGGCCGCCGATCAGGAAGGCCGCTTCGATGCCGATCACGGTGATGACCGGAAGAATGGCGTTCTTCAGCGCGTGCCGGAAATTCACCGACGCCTCGGAGGCGCCCTTGGCGCGCGCGGTGCGGATATAGTCCTGGCGCAGCACCTCGAGCATCGAGGAGCGGGTGATCCGCATGGTCAGCGCCGAGCTGCGGAAACCGACCGCGATCGACGGCAGCATGTAGGTCGAAAACATCTCGCCTGATGTCTTCGGGTCCGGATTGAAGATCGGGATCGTGCCGAACAAGGCGACCGAGGCCATCAGGATCAACAGACCGAGCCAGAACGCCGGCAGCGACAGGCCGCTCAGGCTGACGACACGCAACGCATAATCGAGCTTGGTCCCCTGGTAGATCGCGCTGATGACGCCCAAGGGAATGCCGACCGAGGCGGAGAACAATAGCGCCAGGCCCGCGAGCCGCGCCGTGATCGGGATGCGCGGCAGGATCTCGTCCAGCGCGGGCTTCTCGGAGACGTAGGAATAACCGAGATCGCCGCGCAACAGGCCGCCGATCCAGTGCAGATATTGCACGACCAATGGCTGGTCGATGCCGAGCTGGCGTTCCAGGCTGGCCTTGTCCGCGGGGTCGACATAACCCGCGGCGTCGAACAGGATGTCGACGATGTTGCCGGGCACGATGCGCAGCAACAGGAAGATGACGATCGAGATGCCGATCAGCGTCACCAGCATCAGGGCAAGTCGCCGCACGATATAACCAAGCACTTGTCTATCCCCCCTGAGCGGCCGGCCCGGACTGAACTACCTGTCGAGCCACACGTCTTCGTAGCGATAGCCGTTGTAGGAGCTGTTCACCATCACGGTGACGCCCTTGACGTAGGGTTGCCAGCACGTCCCGGTGCGGGCGTAGAAGATGATGGGACGCGCGACGTCCTCCTGCAGCTTCTTGTCGATCTCCCAGACCAGCTTCCTGCGCTTGTCGAGGTCGGTTTCCATCGATTGCTCATCGAACAGCTTCTCGATGTCGCGGTTGCAGTAATTGGTGTAGTTGCGCTCGGAGCCGCAGGAATAGTTCTCATAGAAGGACTGGTCGGGATCATCGACGGCGTTGCCGGTGAGATTGAGGCCAAGCGCGTAATCCTTGCGCGCGATTTTCGGGAACCAGTTGGCGGTTTCGACGACGTCGAGCTCGGCGTCGATATAGATGCTCTTGAGCTGGTCGATCAGGATCACCGCGGGATCGCGATACACCGCGATGTTGCGGGTGGAGACCTTGACCTGGAGATGCTTGTCCGGGCCATAGCCCGCCTTCTGCATCAGCTTGCGGGCCTCTTCGCGGTTGGCGTTGATGTCGGGGCCATAGCCGGGAATCTGCTCCATCATGTCCTTCGGCATCGCCCACAGGCCGTCGGGCGCCGGCTCCATGGCGCCGCCGATGTCGGCCTGGCCCTCGAACAGGATCGAGATGAACGCCTTGCGATCCAGCGAAAGCGCGAGCGCATGGCGGATATCGGGATCGTTGAACGGCGGGTCGGACGAATTGACGATGATGTTGGTCGAGACGTTGTTGGGCGCGACCACGCACACCGCATTCGGCGCCTGGGCCTTGAGATCCTTCAACAGCGGGATCGAGACCTCGGTTGGGAACGTCATGTCGAATTTGCCGGCGACGAAGGCCAGGATCGCAGTCGAACGGTTCGGAATGATGGTGAACTCGATGCCGTCGAGATGCGGCAGGCCTTTCTTGAAGTAATCGGGGTTGCGCGTCAGCTTGATCGATTCGTTGGCCTTGAACTCGACGAATTTGAACGGGCCGGTGCCGATCGGATGGACGCGCATCTCGGCCGGCGATACGTGGCAGGGATAGATCGGCGTATAGCCGGAGGCAAGCAGCGCCAGCAGCGAGGGTTGCGGCCGCTTCAGGTTGAACGAGGCCTCGTCATCGCCGTTGGTCGTGACGTCGACGACCTCCTCGTACCAGGACTTGCGCGGGTTCTGACGAAATTTCTGCGGCGACTTGCCCATCAGCATGTCGAAGGTGCATTTGACGTCGGCGGAGCTGAACGGCTTGCCGTCATGCCATTTGACGCCGTGCCGCAGCTTGAACGTCAGCGTCTTCTTGTCGGCGCTCCAGGCCCAGCTCTCCGCCAGATCCGGAACGATGGAGTTCATGCTGTTTTGAGCGACCTCCTGATCGTAGATGACGAGATTATTGAAGACAGGCATGAAGGGAACGTTGACCGAGTAGGTCGCGCCTTCGTGGATCGAGGCGCTGCCCGGGCTGTCGCGGTGATAGAGCCGCAGGATGCCGCCCTGCTTCGGCTCTTCGCCGCGTGCAGTGCCGCAAAGCGCCGCCAAGGACAATATCGCGGCGATAAGCGCACGCACGCTCCGCATGGTTCTCCCTCCCTCGGTTCGGCCTTGTCTTTGGGTCTGCTGCTGGCCGATTGCGCGGGACGATAGCCATCGCCGCCGTTCGAGGCAACCGGCAAGGTTTTGGGCCCCGATGGGCAATTTCGCTGACCGTCAGGGAGCGGATCGCCTGACTGCTGCGGATCAGAACACCGCGGGGGTTCGGTAGCGGCGCTCGTGTGGCAGATGGGTTCGGTCTCCGTCGGCGCATGTTCGGAGGCCGGGAAAAGCCGATCATCCCGATGTCATTTTTTGCGACGCACCCGCTGTTCGTTCAGCAAGATGAACGGCCGGCAACGGCTGCGCAAATCAGCTGGTTTCAAGCGACCTCCGTCATTGTCTTTGGGAGGTTCGATGCTAGTTTCCCGCCGGCCGATTTTTCGATCGGTTCGTGGGGCATGGAAACCTGAAGATAAGGAAGCATCGATGATACGAACATTTGCTCTCAGTGCGGCGCTGGCTTTTGGCCTCGCGACGACGTCCAACGCGGCGATCATGTTGGCGCCGGTCGGCTCCGACAGCGGTCTGACGATCAAGGTCGCGGAGGGATGCGGTCCGGGCTTCTGGCGCGGCCCGCACGGCGGCTGTCATCCGTTTGCAGTCAACCGGGCCTGCCCTCCCGGATTTCATCTCGGGCCTGAAGGCAGGCGTTGTTGGCCGAACCGATAAGTTCGGCACGGGATCAGCCTGATTCACGCACGGCCGGACTTTTCCAAGTCCGGCCGTTTGCATGCCAGGCCGCTCAAGCCAAGTCGATCACGACGCGGCCTTCCGCCTCGGCAATTTCGACAATGACGCGACCAGGCTGCGCAGCGCGAGGACGGCAGGGGAAACCTCGCCCCGGCGCCACACCAGCGGCGTCGTGAGCTCAGCCTGCGCTTTGGCAATGGCGTGCCGGCGCACGCTTGCCTGCGGCATGGCGTCGAGCACCGCCTCCGGCATCAGCGCGATGCCGGCGCCCGCAGTCACGCAGGCGACGATGGCGTGGTAGGAGGCAAGCTCCAGCACCCGGCGCGACGCCAGGCTATCGCGGCCGAGCCAGCGCTGCAGCGCGCGGCGGTAGGCGCAGCCTTCGGGAAAGGCGATGATCGACAGGTCCTCGACATCGCGTGGCCGCTTGATCGGCGGATGGTCCGCACTCGAGATGATGGTAAGGCGCTCGGCGAACACCGGGACATGCTCGAACGTCGGCTCCGCCGGGGATTCGGCGATGAAAGCAGCGTCCAGCCGGCGCTCGGCCAACTGGCGTAACAGCGCATCGTTGGTCCCGGTCACAAGCTCCAGCCGCACCTCGCCATAGCGACGATGAAACTCGGCCAACAATGGCGGCAGCCGGCTCGCGGCCGTGCTCTCCAGCGCGCCCAGCCTGAACAGGCCGCGTGGCGCGGTTCCGGAGACGGCATCGCGCGCTTCGTCCGAGAGCCGGATCAGCCGCTCGGCATAGTCCAACAGCAGCGCGCCAGCCGGCGACAGATGCAGCCGCTGCCGGTCGCGATGAAACAGCTTGACCCCCATCGAGGCCTCGAGCTGCTTGATCCGGGTGGTGACGCCGGATGGCACGCGATGCAGCCGGTGGGCCGCTTTGATGACGCCGCCTTCGTCGACGACGCTCTTGAACACCTGAAGATCGGCGAAATCCATGGCGCGGCTACCATTCTCATTTTGAGAACAACTCGATCCATATTTATCAATATCATAGAACATGTGGACCGGGTAATCGAGAGGCATGAACCATCACAAAGTCGAGCCTTCCGCCGCTGCCGCCGCCTCGATCGGGCTCGCGGCGCTCGCCAGTGCGATGGGAATCGGGCGGTTTTCGCTGACGCCGATCCTGCCCCTGATGCAGCAGGATGCAGGGCTGACGCTCGCGCTCGGCGGCTGGCTCGCGACCTGCAATTATCTCGGCTATTTCGTCGGCGCGCTGATCTCGATCGGGTTGACGCCGCGTCCCGCGCGCGCGATCCGCTGGGGTCTGCTTGGCGTCGGGCTGTTCACGCTGGCGATGGGGTTGTTCGCCTGGCCGCCATTGTGGCTCGGCTTGCGATTCCTGGCCGGCGCGGCGAGCGCCTTCGTGCTGGTCGGCACCTCGGCCTGGGCGATGCCGATTCTCGCCCGCCACGGCAAGGAGCAATGGTCCGGGCACGTTTTCTCCGGCGTCGGGATCGGCATTGCCTTTGCCGGCCTGTTGGGCCTGGCCGCCGGCATCGGTGCCTGGAGCTCGCGGTCGACCTGGGTTGCGCTCGGCCTCGTCGCCCTGCTGCTCGCGGCGCTGCTCTGGCGCCCGCTGGCGCGGGATCCGGCGCCCACCGCGCAAGCCGGTGTGCAAGCCGCCCGCGCGCTGCCACGTCCCGCGCTGATCGCCGCTTCCTGCTATGCGCTGTTCGGTTACGGCTACATCATTCCGGCGACGTTTCTTCCCGCGCTGGCGCGCGGCTATATTGTCGATCCGGCAACGTTCGGCCTGATCTGGCCGGTGTTCGGGGCGGCCGCCGCCCTGTCCACCTTTGCCAGCACATGGTTCGGCCGCAGCGTTTCTCCACGGCAATTGTGGACGCGGGCGAAGTGGATTCTCGCAGCCGGCGTGCTCGCGCCGGCGCTGTCGGTCAACGTGCCGACATTGCTGCTTTCAGCGGTGTGCGTGGGCGGCACGTTCATGATCATCACGATGGCCGGCCTCAAGGAGGCGCTGCGGCTCGGTGGCGCGCCGGCCTCGCTCGCGGTCGGCGTCATGACGGCGGCGTTCAGCGCGGGCCAGATCGTTGGTCCGCTGACGGTGAGCCTGCTTACGGGTTTCGGGCATGCGTTCATGCTGGCCAGCCTTCTGGCTGTCCTCGGTCTGGTCGTCGGCAATTGCGTGCTCATGAGCAGCAGCGGCGGCGCGGACAACGCGGTGGTTCGTCGACTCTGACCACCCGAGCGCGCATCCGCGGTTGATCCGGATCAAACGCGATTGCGAGGCGGTCGCGCCTGACCATGGCGGCACCGGTGAAATGCGCGCCTTGTCATAAACCTGCTTTTAATGGTGGCCGGCTTAGCTGAATACGCGGTCGCCCCGCCGCGTATCCTCGAGCGCCGTCGCGCCGATGGGGCCAAGGCCTTGCGATGTTCTCGAATGGCATCTTGCGCGCGCTGCAAAACGGCCGAGTCCAAAATAACCGGGCGCAAGATAGCCAAGCCTACGACTGGGCGATGCGATTGTCGGCCGCGCTCTATTCGTTTGCGGCGCTGGGCCATGACGTCCTCGCCTTCTATCACGAGGCCGAGCTTCACCCCGCCGCATGGGCGCACGCGGATGCCGGCGTGATCGTCTCGACGCTGGCGCGGATTGCGCAGTGGATGTTCGTCGCACTGCTCGGGCTCCTCCCGCTGATCCGTCACCGTCCCATTGCCAGATCGGAGACATGGCTGCCGCGACTTTCCGCGTTGCTGGCCGTGCTGCTTCCGCCGCTCGCCATGCTGCTGCCGCGGGCAGCGTCCAATCTTGCATGCAACCTGATCGCAGTCGTGCTTGGCCTCGCCGCCAGCGTGCTCGCGGTGATGACGCTCAGCTTTCTCGGTCGTTCCTTCAGTGTCATGCCCGAGGCGCGCCGTCTGGTGACGTCGGGCCCCTACGGCATCGTACGGCATCCGCTCTATCTGTTCGAGCTCCTCGGCGTGATCGGAATCGTCCTGCAGCTCCGCTCGGTCGCGGGCGTCGCGCTGCTGGTGTTGATTGCCGTCTTGCAGGTGGCACGGGCCCGCTTTGAAGAAGGCGTGCTGGCGCGCGCGATCCCTGACTATGCGGCCTACCGCGCGCGCGTCCCCTTTCTGCTGCCGCGCGATCCCAGCCGCCTGTTTGCGCTGTTGCACGACGACCCCGCGGCGCGGCGCCGCTCCGGCCTGGTGATGAGCTCTGCGTTAGGCCTGCTCGCGGTCGTCATGGTCGTGCTGCCGCGGCTCATGGGCTAGGAAGGTATCTGATGTTCGGCTCGCTCCGCTTCCTGTTGGCCTATCTGGTGATCCTGAGCCATCTGGTCGGGACGCTCTATGTCGCGCACTTCGGTTACTACGCGGTGCGCGGCTTCTTCGTGATCTCGGGCTTCATGATGACGGCGGCCCTGAACGAGGTCTATGCTTTCGACGGCCTGCGGTTCTGGACCAATCGCGCGCTTCGCCTGCTGCCGCCCTATTACTTCGTGTGCCTGCTGACGCTGGCTGCGATCGCGCTGGCGCCGGAGCAGGCCTCCGCGTACCTGAAATTCTGGCGTGGAGTCCCCAGCCTCGACGACCTCTTGGCCAACGCCGGCGTGCTGCCGCTGCAACTGACCTACACATCGTTTCGGCTGATCCCGCCTTATTGGTCGGTCGCGATCGAGATCGACATGTACCTGATGCTGTTCCTGATCACCTCGCGCCGGATGGAATGGGCGCTGCTGACGCTCGTCGCCGGGCTGACCGTGCAACTGGTCTCGTTCCATGACTTCGCCGGCTGGGGCTTCAACTACTTCACAGCGCCGGCGGGCGTGCTGCCATTCGCGATCGGCGCCGTGCTCTATTTCCTGCGCCGGCGCGGTCTGCCGACCGCGGCGCCGCGCGCGGCCGGC
>NZ_JBAURI010000120.1:0-6600 GCF_049581145.1 Bradyrhizobium sp. | reverse complement strand
ACCGGCGGCTGATCGAGGTGACGATGCTGAGCGCGGCGGAACGTGATTGGCTCGACGCCTACCACGCCCGCGTGCGCAACGAGGTGCGCCCAAAGCTCGACGAGGCGGAGCAGGCGTGGCTCGATGCGGCGACGGCGGCGCTGAAGTAGCGCTCGTTTCGCCCCGCGAACACGGAACGTCATCGCCCGCGAGAGTGGGCGATGCAGTACGCCGCAGCCCTATCCGTTAACACGACCGTCTCTGGACTACTGGTTCCCGGCCTTCGCGGCGACGACGAGCTGTTGTCCGGATCAACCGCCCAACGCGGCAGCGTTATCATAACGCGCCCAAAATCAGCATAGCAGCATGCCGAAACAACCGTATTCGCGGCAGGCAACGACGCTACAGTCCGATTCACCGCATAGAATCGGAACCGAGCCGTCACGCATGCATGGAGTTTTGGGCAAACCGCCGCGCACCGCGGCCGACGATGGTCTTGCGACCTCGAAAGTCATGCTGATGCTGCTGGTGGCAATGACCGGCGTTGCCCCGATCTCGCTCTATCTGCTGGTGCCAGCGCTGCCGGTGCTGGCGAGCACGTTCGGGCGCGATATCTCGATCGCGCAGATGACGGTATCGCTCTACATGGTCGGCATCGCCTGTTCGCAGATCGTCATGGGACCGCTGTCGGACCGCTTCGGCCGCCGCCCGGTGCTGCTTGCCGGGCTGTTGCTGATGGTGGCAGCCAGCGTCGCCTGCATCTTCGCCAATAACTTGCCGCTCCTGATCGCGGCGCGGTTCCTGCAGGCGCTGGGCGGCGCCAGCGGCATGGTGATCAGCCGCGCCATCATCCGCGATCTCTATCCGCGCGAGCGCGTTGGCGCCATGATCAGCCTGGTGATCGCGGTCATGATGATCGCGCAGATGCTGAGCCCCCTGACCGGCGGCCTGCTGGAGACCGCGTTCGGCTGGCGCGCGATCTTCTATGCGATCACGGCGGCCGCGCTCGCAACCACGATTGCCATCGCGCTCGCGCTGCCGGAGACACGGCGCAATCGTGCCGAGGGCGGCGGATTTCGCGGCGACGTCGGCAGCCTCCTCACCAGCCGTGCCTTCGTCGGCTTCATGCTGTGCCAGGTGCTGGCGTCGCAGATCATCTTCGCCTTCGCCGGCGGCGGCCCCTACATCGTGGTGACGCAGATGGGCCGCTCCGGCGCCGAGTACGGCGCCTGGTTCGCGACCACCGCGTTCGCCTATCTGATCGGCAACGTGTTCTGCGTGCGCTACGCGCCACATCACTCGCTGGAGCGGCTGATCTGGCTCGGCCTCGCGCTGCAACTCACCGGCAGCCTGTCGAACCTGGTCTGGAGCATCGGCGGCATCAACCAGGCGCCGGCCTGGCTGTTCGGCACTCAGATGATCGTGATGTTCGGCAACGCCTTCGTGATGTCGAACTCGGCGGCAGGCGCCATTAGCGTCCGTCCCGACGCCGCCGGCACCGCGTCGGGCGCGATGGGATTCCTGCAGATGGGACTGGGCTCACTGGTGTCGCAGTCCGGCGCGTTTCTCGGCGGCCACTTCGCGACGACCTTGCCGATCACGGCGGCGATCTTCGTGCTGTCGCTGGCCTGCGCCTCAACCATGATCTTCCTGGTCCCGCGCCGAGACGTCGTGGTCACCGAGCAGCTGATCGAGCAGGCGGAAGAGGAAGAGTCGGGGATGTTGTAAGGTGCGCGTGCGGCCCGAGCCGTCGCACCGATCAAGACTGTGATCACCCGCGTTCGCAGGCGATGACGACTTTGGACGTGGCGAGAGCGAGAGCTACTCCCCAACCAGCTTCAGCCACTCCTCCTCGGTCAGCACCGCCACTTCGTGCTTCTTGGCTTCCGCGAGCTTCGAGCCGGCGCCGGGACCCGCCACCACGTAGTCCGTCTTCTTCGACACCGAGCCCGAGACCTTGGCGCCCAGACGCTCGGCCTTCGCCTTGGCCTCGTCGCGCGTCATCCTTTCCAGCGATCCCGTGAACACCACGGTCTTGCCGGCCACTGCCGAATTGCTCTTCGGCTTCTCGGCATCGAGGATGGTGACTTCCTTGGTCAATCGCTCGACGATGCCGCGATTGTGGTTTTCACCGAAATAGGCCTTGATGGCGAGGATCACGGTCTCGCCGATCTGGTCCAGCGCATCCATCTCGGCGATCGCGTCCTCATCGTCATGAGCGACCTTGAGGCAGGCGTCGTGAAACGCCTGCCAGGAGCCGTAGCCGCGCGCCAGCGCCAGCGCCGTGGTCTCGCCAACGTGGCGCATGCCGAGTGCATAGATGAAACGCTCCAGCGCGATGCGGCGCCGCGCCTCGATCGCCTGGAACAGGTTGCGGACCGAGGTCTCGCCATAACCCTCGATCTCTTCGAGCCTGATCTTGGCGTTGCGGGCCTGCAGCGTGAAGATGTCGGCGGGCTCCTTGACCCAGCCCTCCTCGAAGAAGAACGCGATCTGCTTTTCGCCGAGCCCGTCGATATCGAAAGCACGACGCGAACAAAACAGTCTCAAATGCTCGATCTTCTGGTGGGGGCAGGCAAACTCGCCGGTGCAGCGGGCGCGTGCGCCCTCCTCTCCGGTCGAGGTCTCCTCGCGCACCACGTCGGTGTGCAGCGGGCAGGGGCATGTCTTCGGAAAATGAAATTCCTTCGCATGCTTCGGCCGCTTGTCGATCACGACATCGACCACCTGCGGAATCACGTCGCCGGCGCGCTGGATCACGACGGTGTCGCCGATCCGGATGTCGCGGCCCTCGCGGAGCCGCTCGCCGTCGCCGCCGATCCCCTTGATGTAGTCCTCGTTGTGCAGCGTGACGTTCTGCACGATAACGCCGCCCACGCTGACAGGCTCGAGCTTGCCGACCGGCGTGAACGAGCCGGTGCGGCCGACCTGGATCTCGATATCCCTGAGCACGGTCATGGCGCGCTCGGCCGGAAACTTGTGCGCGATCGCCCAGCGCGGTGTGCGTGACACGAAGCCGAGCCGCTCCTGCCAGTCGAGGCGATCGACCTTGTAGACGACACCGTCGATGTCGTAATCGAGCTCGGCGCGCTGCTCCTCGATCTTGTGGTGAAACGCGACCAGCTCCTCAACCGAGTGACAGAGTTTTGTCAGCGGATTGGTCTTGAAGCCGCAGCGCTCGAACCAGGCGATCATGCCGGACTGCCTGGCTTCCGGCATCGCGCTCATCTCGCCCCAGGCATAGGCGAAGAAGCCGAGCGGGCGCGAGGCGGTGATGGAGGCATCCTTCTGGCGCAACGAACCAGCCGCGGAATTGCGCGGGTTGGCGAAGATGGTGCCGCCCTCGGCCTTCTGCCGCTCATTCAGCGCGAGAAACGCCTTTTTGGTCATGTAGACCTCGCCGCGCACTTCGCAGATCTCCGGCACGTTGCGGCCCTTCAGCTTCTGCGGCACGTCCTTTAGCGTGCGGATATTGGCGGTGACGTCCTCGCCCTCGGCGCCGTCGCCACGGGTCGCGGCGGTGACAAGCTCGCCGCCCTCATAGCGCAGCGACATCGACAGGCCGTCGATCTTCGGCTCGGCCGAGAACTCGATCGGCTCGTCGTCGCCGAGCTTGAGGAAGCGGCGGATGCGGCCGACGAAGTCGAGCACGTCCTGCTCGGCAAAGGCATTGTCGAGCGACAGCATAGGCACCGCGTGGCGGAGCTTCCTGAATCGCCCCGACGGCGCCGCGCCGACCTTCTGCGACGGCGATTCTCCGCTGACGAACTCCGGAAACCTGGACTCGATTGCGTTGAAGCGCTGCCGCAGCGCATCGTAGGCGGCGTCCGTGATGGTCGGCGCGTCGTCCTGATAATAGCGTTTGTCGTGTCCCTCGATCTCCAGCGCCAGCCGCTTCAACTCCACCCTGGCCTGCGCCTTGGTGAGGTCGGCAACGTCGGGGAGGGTTTTGGATTTTGCTGCTTTGGCCATCAGAGTACAAACTATCAGCAGCCATTCCGGGGCGGTGCAAAGCATCGAACCCGGAATCTCGAGATTCCGGGTTCGCGCCGCGCGCGTCCCGGAATGACGATGTGGTGTTGGGTGGTGAAATTCATGAGCTACAACGTCTACATTTCGGCCAGCAGGAAGGATGGCGCAATCTATGTTGGTAACCAACGACATCGTGCGCCGAGCTTACCAGCACCGGACCAAGGCCGTTCCAGGATTTACCTCAAAATACAATATCACGCGACTTGTCTGGTTCGAAGTGTATGACGATCCGACGTCCGCGATCTCCCGCGAAAAAGAGCTAAGGAAATGGAGGCGGACTTGGAAGATAGATTTGATCGAAGCGTAAAATCCGCAGTGGGACGATCTATACGAGTCCATCTGTAACTGAAACCGTCATTCCGGGGGGCCGAAGGACCGAACCCGGAATCTCGAGATTCCGGGTTCGCGCTGCGCGCGCTCCGGAATGACATCCTAAACGGAATGGCGTCGTAACCAGAACGGCGACCCTACGCCGTCGCCGCCTTCAGCAGCCGGTCCGCGGCGGCCCTCGCTTCCGCGGTAATCTCCGCCCCCGCCAGCATGCGAGCGATTTCCTCGCGGCGGTGGTCGGCGGCCAGCGCATTGACGCGCGTGGCGACCCGCTTGCCCTTGTCCAGCGCATCCTTGGAAATCAGGAGATGCTGGTCGGCGCGGGCGGCGACCTGCGGCGCGTGCGTCACTGCCATCACCTGGACCTTGCCGGCCAGCCGGGCCAGCCGCGCGCCGATCGCGTCCGCGACCGCGCCGCCAACCCCGGTATCGATCTCGTCGAACACCAGGGTCGGCGCCGAGCCGCGATCGGACAGCACCACCTTGAGCGCCAGCAGGAAGCGCGACAATTCGCCGCCGGAGGCGACCTTCATCAGCGGTCCCGGCTTGGTGCCTGGATTGGTCTGCACCCAGAACTCGACCCGGTCGAAGCCTTGCGGGCCCGGCGACTGCGGATCGCTTTCGATCTCGGTGGAAAATGTCGCCCGATCGAGCTTCAACGGCGCAAGCTCGCCATTGACGGCCTTGTTGAGCTTGTCGGCGGATTTGATCCGCGCCGTCGACAGTTTCGTCGCCGCCGCCGTATAAAGCCGGTCGGCGTCCGCGGCCTCGGCCTCCAGCCTCTTTAGCCGCTCGGCGCCGGCATCGATCAGCGCCACGTCGGCGGCATATTTGGCGGCCAGCGCCGCCAGGGCGTCGACCGGGGTCGAATATTTGCGCGAGGCCGCACGGAGCGCGAACAGCCGCTCCTCGATCCGTTCGAGCTCGGCCGGGTCGAAATCAGCCGCGATCAGCGCGGCGGTGAGATGCTGGTGGGCCTCCTCCAGCGCGTTGATCGCACTGTCGATCGCCTTCACCGCCGGCTCGACCAGCGCCGGCGAGTTCGCAGCCCTTCGTTCCAGTCGCCGCACCACCGCCGACAGGGCCGCCACCGGCGAATGATCCCCGCTGACCGCCTCCTGCGCCTCGCGCAGTTCGGCGGCAATCTTCTCGCCCTGCATCATCACGGCGCGGCGTTCGGCGAGCGCCGTCTCCTCGCCATCCTTGGGCGCCAGCGCCTTCAATTCATCGGAGGCATGGCGGAGGTAGTCGGCCTCACGCGCGGCGCGCTCCATGCCGACGCGGTGCTCCTCGAGCCCGCCATAGGCCCTGCGGCGCGTCTCCCAGAGCTGTCCCAGCGCCGCAACATCTTTCTCCAGCCCCGCGAAGGCATCGAGCAGCCGCCGGTGGGTCGCCGCATCGACCAGCGCCCGTTCGTCGTGCTGGCCGTGAATCTCGACCAGCGCGCTGCCGACCGCCTTCAGCGTCTGCACGCTGACCGACTGATCGTTGATGAAGGCTCGGGTCCGGCCGTCGGCCAGCTGGACGCGGCGCAGGATCATCTCGCCATCGTCATCGAGGCCATTGTCGGCCAGGATCGCAGTCGCCGGATGGGCTTTCGGCACGTCGAACACCGCGGTGACCTGCCCCTGCTCCGCGCCATGCCGGACCAGCCCGGCATCGCCGCGGCCGCCCAACGCCAGTGCGAAAGCGTCGAGCAGAATCGACTTGCCCGCGCCGGTTTCGCCGGTCAAGACCGCAAGGCCACGGGAGAACTCGATATCGAGCCGTTCGATCAGGACGATGTCACGGATCGACAGACGCGCCAGCATGGAAAAAAATTTCCTAGCCGAGACCCAGTTTCTTGAAGGCCTTGGAAATATAGGACCCCTGATTCTCGCTCGGTTCGAGACCGCCGGATTTTACAAGATTATAGGCGTCTTGGTACCATTTGCTGTCGGGAAAATTATGCCCAAGCACGGCGGCCGCGGTCTGCGCCTCGCCGACGATGCCCATCGCCATGTAAGCTTCGGTCAGCCGCGCCAGCGCTTCCTCGACATGGCGCGTGGTCTGGTATTGAGTTACCACTCGCTTGAAGCGATTGATGGCGCCGACGTAGTTTTTTTGGGCCAGCTCGTAGCGGCCGACTTCCATCTCCTTGCCGGCCAACTGATCGCGCGCGGCCTCCAGCTTCGCCTTGGCACTGACCGCGTATTCCGAGGTCGGATATTTGCGAATCACCTCTTCCAGCGCGGCGATCGCCTTCTCGGTCCGGCCCTG